>JBAWVS010000002.1 GCA_037147175.1 bacterium | reverse complement strand
AAGACGTGAAAAAAGAAAATTTGTTCTAAACTTTTAACTTAACTGAACACTAGCAACTTTTTTCTTGAGGTTATTTTAAATATACAGAAGTTGATAAATAAAATTTATAAAAAAAGGAAAAACAAAAAATGATGAATGTAGCATTTAATCCAATTCAACAGAACAAACAACAGCTATCTTTTAGCGGAAAACGAGAAGTTGCAGAAAATTTGGCGAAAGCATTAGTTTATTCAGCAAGTGAAGCACGTACTTATAAAATTGGTAATCCATGCGGAAATGCTAAATTATTTAACGGACGCGTTGACGCTTATATAGATGCAGCGATTTCAGATAAAGCGTTTTTGTCATTTTTAAAAAATCCTGCAAAATTTTTAAATATTGAATTGCTTTCAGGTAGTTCTGATAAAGGTACTTTGCCGGAAATAGCGGTAAAAGCAAAAGATGGATGTGAGCAATTTGCAGAAGATTTAAGAAAGATGGTAAAAGGTACTGTAGGTTTTTGCCAAGGAGATCCTTTGTATGGAAAAACCGAAGCTATTGGTCTGCTTGAAAAATTCTTCCAAAAAATAGAATCTCGAACTAAATAAATCAAGACAAGTTTTCTAAAAAATTCAACGCCGATGCCTCAGGGTTTTCGGCGTTAATTATTGCCCTTACAACTGCAACTCGAGAAGCACCTGCCTTTAAAACTTCGGAAATGTTTTCTGAATCTATTCCGCCTATTGCAAACCAGGGAATATTAACATTTTCAGACGCCCATTCAACGTATTCTAGACCTACGGACTTTCTTCCCGGCTTGGTCGGGGTTTCAAAAACAGGACCTACTCCTATATAGTCAGCTCCTGACTTAACAGCTTTTTCTGCCTGTTCCGGCTCATGGGTGGAAATCCCTATTATGGTATCTTTGCCGAGTATATGCCTTGCAGAATCAATATTAATATCATCCTGCCCTAAATGCACACCGTCTGCGCCCACTATATGAGCAATATCAACCCTGTCATTTATAATAAAAAGCGCATCATAAAGTGCGCAGAGTTCTTTTACTTTTCTGCCAAGTTCAATAAGTTCCTTTGCGGTTGCTGTTTTTTCCCTTAGCTGAACTATTTGAACTCCGCCCTTAAGCGAAGCAGCTACAGCGTCTAAAAACTCATCAACAGACGAAAAGCTCTTTCTGTCAGTTACCAGATATAATTTTTTGTCTTCAAGCCTTTTTAATTTTAATTTTTTGGATAATTCTTCAAACATATTTTTCTCCAGAGTATAAGATTCATATCTTGTTTTTTCAAATACCGATATATCAATGCCCTCTGCCTGACCGTACTCGGCTAAAACCCTGAGCGCCTGCTGCAATCTTTTAAAATTTGCCTTGAAAATATCTAAAATATCCAGTTTTTCGGTATTATTTACAACATCAGTCCCAACATCGCCTTCTGTATCTCTGCTTTTAAGCAAAGCTGCATAGTTTAAATCGATAACTCCAGCCAATTCATGCCTAAAATATTTTATTTGAGTGCATAAATTCTCGTTATCAAGGTAAAATCTTGCGATTTCCTCTATTACCCTGAGCGCTTCGGTGGCTCTATTTAAATTTGCGTCAATTATTCTTCTCATAAGATAATTATAATATAAAGAATATGCTGTATTATTGTATTTATAAAATCAAATTCGGGATTTAATAATGATTCAAAAAGTTACGGCAGGAGTTATACATAAAGACGGCAAAATTCTTATTGCACGCAGAAAATCCGGCAAATGTGTCGGAGCAAATTGGGAATTTCCCGGAGGAAAGCTTGAAGAAGGCGAAACCCTCGAAGAATGCCTGATAAGAGAATTAAAAGAAGAACTTGATATAGAAGTGGAAATTATAAATTATATAGATTCAAACATATTTTTTTGCGGTGATAAAAAAATAGAACTGGTTGCTTATAATGTAAAATATATAAGCGGAAAACTAAAGCTGGTCGACCATGAAGAAGCAAAATGGGTATTGCCTGACAAACTTCTGGAATATAAATTCACTCTTCCCGATATTCCTATAGCAGAAAAAGTTTTGAATCTTTTTTCATAATATTCCTTAAAACAGCTTTTTAAGGTATTATAATTATTAAAAATACTAAACAAATATTTGTAATAAAAAATATGATTCGGGGACGGGTTATGAATAGGGTTAAAATAAAAATCATCTCGCTATGTGCTGTTGCAGCATTTCTTGCTTCAAATCAATGCTATGCAATGTCTCCTCAAGCAATGCTTCACTATAATAACGCTTTGATGCTATACAAAACCGATGACATGCAAGGTGCGAAAAAAGAACTGGAAGTAGCTCTTGAATATGCAAACAATGACCCTGATTTGCATATAAAACTGGCTGATGTTCTTTCCAAACTTGGGTTTTGGCAGGATGCAATAGCAGAATACAATGAAGCCTCTAAGCTTAATCCGACTGATTCGTTTATTTACATAAGCATCGGCAATATTTATCAAGAACAAAACCAGTACGAAAACGCCCTTAAATCATACATGCAGGCTTCGGATATTTTTCCCGATTATAAATTCAATTATTTAAACATCGCCAATGTTAAGTCTTTAATGGGTGATACCAACGGTGCGGTGGATTATTACAATAAATTTATCTATTATTACCCTGCCCACGCTGATTCCAGAAAAAATCTGGCTTCTATGTATATGAAAAACAAACAGCCTAAAGAAGCAATAACTCAATATGAATTTATTATGAGCAACATGCCGGATGAATTTAAAGAATATACAAGCTATGGCAAGGCTTTAATCCAAAATAAAAATTATGATAAAGCAATAATAATTTTAAAACAGGGCATAGAAAAAAATCCTGCAGATCCTTCTGCTCATTCAAATTTAGCTATTGCTTACATAAATACAGATCAAAAAGACAAAGCTGTAGACGAATTTAAAAACGCTTTACAAATTAACCCGAAACTTTCTCAACTTAAATACGATCTTGCAGCACTTCTAACCGATCTTAAAAGAGAAGATGAAGCTGTTTTATCTTATGAAGATTATTTAAAAGATGTTCCTGACAGCGTAAACGCTTTATATAACGTAGGTCTTCTATATAGCCATCAAAACAAAACAGATAAGGCTATACAAAATTTCGAGAAAGCTCTTGCTCTTAAACCTGATAATACAGACATAAAAGAAGATCTTGCAAGAAGTTATCATATAGCGAAGCATTATGACAAAGCGATATCTCTTTATAATGAGCTTTTAACCATTGAAAAAGACGACCCTGAGCTTTATTATGATGCAGGACTTGCTTATCATTCAAAACAGGATATGGATAAAGCCATAGAAATGTACAAAAAATCCCTTGCCTTAAAGGATAACAACAAGGTAAGACAGAATTATACAGGTGCATTAATCGCAAAAGCAAATCAACAAAATTTAAATAAAAATTATAACAGCGCTATTACTTATTATAATGAAGCTCTTAAGTCAAAGCCTTCTGATTTTCAAGCGCTTTCAGGACTTGCAAATACCTATCAAAAAATGGGCAGGACTGATGAAGCGATTTCTAATTATGAAAAAGCAATAGTACAAGACAATACAAACAAAACAATATTTATTGATTACGGAAAAGCACTTGCTCAATCAAACAAATTTGAAGAAGCACAGGGAGCTTATCAAAAGGCAATAGAAATTGATCCTAAAGAGGTTCAAGCTTATATCGGGCTTGGAGACTCTTTATACAAGACAGACCATTTTGACAAAGCTATAGTTCAATACAACAAAGCTCTTGAACTTGACCCCAAAAACGTTGAAACACTTATAAAAACAGGAAATGTCCATAAAGATAGATTAAATAACAACAAAGCAATTGAATATTACCAGAAAGCTCTCGCTGTACAGCCCGAAAATTCAAATGCCAAATTCAATCTGGGTCTTACTTTTGCGGAAATGGGAAAAACTGAAGAAGCCAGAAAATATTACAACGAAGTAATTTTTTCTACTCCTGATTTTTCTTATGCTTACTATGCGCTGGGACTTCTTGAGGAACAGGCTCAAAATTATAAAGCAGCATTGCAAAATTATCGACAATATTTAACATTATCCCCTAATGATGAAAATGCCAGAGGTATCGAATATAAAATTAAAGAATTAAAAGGGAAATTACCTGCAGAACAAAGCAACTACGTAAAAGCAGCAGAGACCGAGAATTTAAAATCATTTCCTTCAGAACAGCAACTAAATCAGGTAATGTCCAAAAATCCTAAAACTGAAAAACAAATTCAGGAAATAAACTCTGTTCAAAATCCAAATACTGCTATTAACAAGTACATACCCGCTGAACCTCAAGTAAATCAAAACAATACAACTGAACTACCCCCTCTTATTATAGAAGACAAAGCTTTTCAAGGAGAGAATACCGGCTCTTCCAAGTAATCAACCAAGTCCTTTTTAACTTTAGTGATGACCAATAATGCGAAAATTTCTGTTTTTAATATTTTTCATACCTATAATCCTGCTTTCAGCCTGTAACAAAGAAGATGTGGCAATTTTTTTGAACGATAGTCCTATAAGTTTAAGCGATTTGGAGTCTTTGCAGGAAAAACCTGTTTTTAAAGTAAGACAAAAAATTTATTTTTTACTGTTAAGCAAACAAGCTATTGAAAGCCCAGTTTTAAGGCTGCAAACTATAAAACTTGATAATAAGTACGACTACCCTCTTCCGCAGATAGAAATTCCTTATGCTGTAGAAATAGAAAGAGGTCCAAATCCTCATGCCGTAACTGATTATTTTATTTTGCATCAGGACGGAACTTATTTTATAAGGATTTTTTCTCTAAAAAACCTTGCTAAACCAATAGCAGAAGCAGAATTTATCGTAGAAAAACTATAATTCAGGAGAATAAAAAATAATGACCAAAGACTGCATTTTTTGCAAAATTGCAAACAAAGAAATTCAAACAGAATTTATATTAGAAACGGATGCTTATGTTTCGTTCAAAGACGTTACGCCGCAGGCTCCTTTTCATGCGCTTATTATTCCCAGAGAACACTTTTCTTCTCTTAATGAGCTTAAAAATATAGAATTAATGGGAAAACTTCTTGAGGGAGTACAAAAAACAGCGGAAAAATTAGGCATAAAAGAAAATTACAGAACTGTAATAAACACAGGCAAAGGCGCGGGACAAGCTGTTTTTCATGTACATATCCATATACTTGGAGGAAGACCTTTAAATTGGCCTCCGGGATAAATCTAAATAGTACTTAATAATATTTTACATTTATTATTGTAATTAACATAATGATGTGATAGCATTGCGAAACATGGGTAAAATCCTGAAAAATGACAGGTAAAAAAGTCAATCTTGAAAGGTTTAAACTCATTCCATTCACAATTAGTAATAAAACAGTTATTTACAAATAAAATAAACCTCAAAACCTGAAGGGGGGTTAGTACAATTGTCCGAAATACAAGTTGGTCAAGACGAAAGCATTGAAAGCGCACTTAAACGCTTCAAGAAAAAAATCCAGAAAGCCGGAATCTTATCTGAAATTAAAAGAAGAGAAAGATACGAAAAACCAAGCGTTAAAAAAAGACGCAAGTCTGAAGCAGCACGCAAAAGACGTTCGTAATCATTCATAGAATAGAAAAAGAGGTGACAAATGTCATCTCTTTTTCTATTCTCAATAAATCTTTATCCATGATTTTCCCGGAGAAACAAGGCTCATTGAAGGAAACAGCCACATAAATTTGTATTCCTGAGGAATTTGTTTTAATTGACTATTTAATCTTATTAATTTCTGCTGATATTTCAAATTATCCAACTCTTTCTTGTATTTTTTTAAATTTTCTAACTCTTTCATTAAATCTTTATGTTTTTGCTTGCATTCTTGAGCCCAGTTGTAATAAGCGCACTGCTTTCCAAGAATAGCGTAGGGAGAACCAGGAAAATCCCTGCATAATGCAGGTCTGTCTTCATATATAAAGCATTGTTTTTCTTCAGAATTATACCGGCATTTATAAAAAACTAAATTTTCAGGCGATGACTTTAAACTTCTTTCTACTAAATCAGGATAAAGAATTTCGACTTCTTCAATGTTTTGGTATGGAATAAATATTGAAAAAAAATCCTTTGCAAAATCTTCTCCGGAAGCTGCTTTTTCAAGAAGTTTAATGTACGAAGCTGAAGGAGAAGCACTATTACAACAAGCTCCGCATTGATTGCATTCCGGCAAGGAAATATTAAAATTTTTCGACCATTCTTTCATTTTAAACTTCTCAAATTATTAATATGTTACATATTGTCTGATTTTTGAACTACTTATCGGCATATCTCTCGGGATTATAACAATAGGAGCCCCGCCCAACACAGGAAATTCAGCACCAAGAAGCAAAGTTCTATATTGATAAACGAGTTGAACCGTAACTCCACTTTCTGTAGGGGCACTATAATCAACTATAAGAGTTACAAGAGGAGTTGCCACTCCGCCTATCATTCTTGTTTGTGTACTATTTATTTGATAAACAGCATAAGGTCTTGTTCCCCCCAAATTAGTATATGCAAAACCCAGAGTAGTAAGACCAAGTTGTTCTCTTCTTTTGTTTACAACATCTATAGCTGCTTTAACTGCTTTATTAAAACCTGTACTTGAAGTATCTGTGATAGTACTGGAGGTCATAGTATCGAGTACAAGTTTTCTTGAGGCTGATGAAGATGCTTCCTTTGCAATATCCTCAACCACATTTGTATTTCTGAAATATATCCCAAATTCAAGTATTCCAAAAAGAATAATAATCAAAAGTGGAAAAATAAAAACAAATTCTACTAAATTTTGAGCTGTTCTCTTCAAATCAATTTTCTTTCAATATAACTAAATAATAAACCTGAAAATACTTTTAATCTTGCTTAAAAGACTTTTTGTCTCAGATTTAATAACAGGATCATAATATTTATTATATTCCTCTATGATATTTTTAGGCAAAAAATCTCCTTTTTGTAAACTTAAAGCCAGAGATTTCATATAATTATCCTGCTCTTGAGCATACTCAATGTCTTTTTTTCTAAAATCCTCATCTGCTTCGAAATGAATAAGCGCATGCCAGGCACATTGAAGAGAATCATCATCAGGTTGGCAGGGAAATTTTTCTAAAGCTTCTCTTACGCAAATTTCACCTGAGAGAACCTTAAAAATAAGCTCTGCAACAATTTTTTTTTCATCTTGTATTTGAAAAGAAGTTTTCATTATCTATAAACTAAAACACCTGCACCAACTTTATCGGCTGCTTTAATAAGATCTCTTATTTCGCCTTTAAAATATTGCCTTGCAAGTTTTTCAATAGCATTGATGCCTGCTTCTTTTCTGGAAATTTTAGATTTATAAAAGAATTTTTTATTAAATTTAATTCTTTCAAGAGAATCTTTCTTTACAAGTCTGTCCAGAACTGTTTTTACAGTTGTATATGCCCAACTCTGATCCTCGGAATTTATTTTTCTTTGCACTTCTGACACGTCTATTTCTTCATTATCCGAATCTTCCATGTCCCAAATAGCATTCATAAGTACATTTTCAAAGTCACCTTGCTTAAGATCCATAATAAATACCTCGTATATTCTTAATTAAACTATAATTTTTCTCTTTATATCGTTAATAATTAACTCACCAATTAATTTATTTACCGGTTTCTGTCATCCCTGAAACGAAAGCCTTTTTTCAAACTAAATATAAAAAAGGAGGATGAGGAAGTATCTTTTTCTTAAACAGTTAAACCCTAATTTTCAGACTGACGGCTTATTCAAACAGACAGTAAAAGTCTTCAAAACAGCCATTCCTTCTTTCAACCAAATTTTAGGTATTTATCTATTAAGATTATTTATTAATTTTAAAAGTTTATGTTTTTGGGTCCAAATTTTATTTCGTCGACTTTAACGGCAGGATTAACTAAATTTCTTCGGTTTGTATCATCATATTGTTCAGTGTTTTTTAATAGTACCGCTCCGCTTTTGTATTTAACTACCATAGAATTGTTTTGTTCTGATAAAAAACTTTCTCCAATTATGCTGCTTTGCTTACATCCTGAGCACATAAGCAGAATAATCGGTATAATCAGAAAATTTTTCAAAAAAGCTCTGTTCATTTTATTTTTTGTTTCTCGTTAAGTTAATTTATATGAAATGGATTATTAACTTTAAAACAAAGAGCTTATCCAAAAACCTTATTCTATATTTAATTTAGCTTATCAACTACTACAATTATAATACTGTTTTGAGAATTTTGCATTATTTCAGAAATAACAGACCTAATATCGTTTACATTTCTTAATATTTTAAAACTGCCTGAATTTTAACATGCAAGAGGAAGTGTAAAGCTTACCTCGAATCCTTGATTTGCTGAAAGTGAAATTGTTCCGCCCATAGCCTGAATTAAACCCCTAACGATAAACAATCCCAATCCTGTTCCGCGTGTTGTTCTTGTAAGATCATCTTCAAGCCTTACAAACTTTTCAAAAAGACGATGAAGTTTCTCTTCTTCGATAACCGGGCTGTCATTTCTTATTTTAACAACGGCAAAATCAGCTGTTTGTATAACTTTTATATCTATTTCGGAATTTTCAGGAGAGTACTTTATTGCATTTTCAAGAAGATTTATGACTATTTGAACGACCCTGTCAGGATCAGCCCAAACAAACGGCAGATTTTCAACTACTTCAAAATTTATAACCCTGTTTTGCTTTTGTTGCATAGAAAAAATGCAGTTTTCAAAGACTTCTTTTAAATCAATTTCTGAGGGGAACACCCGTAAAAAATCTGCTTCTATCTCAGGCACTACAAGAAGGTCATCAACAAGCCTGCTCAATCTTTCTGTCTGTTGTTTTATCACTTTTAATGATTTTATCTTCATTTCTTCGTTAACATTGATATCACTTCTCAAAAGCCTTGAAGTATAACCTTTTATACAAGTTAAAGGGGTCCTGAATTCATGACTAACTGTATCTATCAAGTTTGATTTCATTTTATCCAACTTTGATAATTGTTCATTAGCTTCTTGGAGTTCCATATAGCCTTCATCAATTTTTTGCGCCATATCATTAAATTTTGACATGAGAAAAACTATTTCATAAGGAGTAAAAAAATCTTTTAGAAGACGGACTTTTCTTCTGTAATTTCCCTTTCCTATAGCGGCTATAGACTTGAAAAGCTGTGCCAGATTTGTATTTAGCGAATAAGAATATAAAATCCCGAAAACAATTATAAAAATAGCCGATGCAAGAATAGATACGATTATTTTAAGTCTTGCATCTATGATTCCATAATGGGTTAATTGTTTTGGAGTTGTGACAACAATTGCCCAATCAGGCTTATTAAGCTTTAAAAACACATTTGGCTCGTTTTTTATTTTGCCGAACATAACAGGTTCGCTAATTTTGTATTCTTTAGGGATAAAAGGAATAAGTCTACGAAAAAGCTCTTTATCTTCATTGTACGACATGACTATATTATTTTTTGAATCAATTATATAAACCTGTCTTTTATCATTTATTAGATATTTAAAAAGGTCGTTTTTGAGTTTATCAATGTTTATAAATTTTCTTAAATACTCTCCGTCATTAAGTTTTACATACATTGCCATTATATTTTTTTTTGAATTTGAATTGATAAAAATTTCAACATCTGTATTGTTAAAAAGCTTTTTTTTGTTAGATTTATTTATATTTTCATCATTTTTTATGATGTCTAATTGTACCGTTTCATCAGAAAAATCAATTATTTCACTTAAATAATTTTTAACTTTGTTTTTTGGAATTATATAATTCATACTTTTGGCAATATACAAAAGTGCCAGTTTTTTTTCTTCCAGCGTTTTTTCAAGACGCTGATAGACACTGTCTGTTGTAATTATCGCAGAATATCTCAACTCGGCACGTACAGCATGCTGATTTACATTAACAACAATCATCGCTGTTATACATAAAGGCAAAATTACCCCTATGAAAAACACCAGCATTAATTGTTGAGAAATTTTAAGACGTCTTATTTTCATGAAACTCTTTTAAAGATTTTTATATTAATACAAAAAATAATTCTAATTTTAACACATTTTTTAAGGCAAAAATCTTTATATAACAAATAAAATTGACCCTTACAAGGGTTTGATATATTTCGTATTGTAACAATAAGTATTTCTTATCGCATTTTTATAGCAATTTTATATAAACATCTTTTTTTATATAAATATAATTAAACATTCTTTATTTATCGATAAGATGAATTTATATATTTAATCAAAAAGGAGATTATTTATGTGTTCCGGAATCAGCAAGATTAATAATGCAAATCTTTTACCTGCTAAAAATACAAAATGCCCACCCACTCCAAAAGTAAATAATAACTGCTCGCATAGCATTTTTGATTGTATTGCAGACAAATGTCATAATTCAATACCAAAGCCAACTCCAAAACCAACTCCAAAACCAACTCCAAAACCAACGCCGACACCAACTATTGCACCAACTATAACTCCGACTATAGCTCCTACAGTAGCGCCGACACTTTCACCAGTATAATCTTATAAAAAAGAATCCGGTTTTTCTTTAATTGTAAAAAGACCGGATTTTTTATATTTAGAGCCTATCTTGTAAAATAACATATAAACTTTTTTTAAATTAAAGCTTTATTTTGATTTTTTAAATATAATGAAATCTGTAAAGGTTATATTATATTCTCTGTGGTTATGTTCGAAGAAAATAAAGAAAAATTTGAAAAACTTTTAGAAGAATTCTTGATAGATCAGGATTGTAACCCTGATGATGCTATCAAGAAAATTAATCATTTGAAAAATTTAACCGAAAAAGAAGCTGTATCAATCTTAAACTTCTTTGCCTGCAAAGAAACACATCCCAAAATTCTTCTTCATATCATTCAAATGATTGGGAAATACAAAGACAAAAGTTCTGTGGACGTACTAATAAGACTTTTAACGGATTATAAAAGCCCGGATGCCCACGATAAATACTTAAAAGTAAGATGCGCAACCGCTAATATTCTTGGGGAACTAAAAGACGACAGTGCTGTTGTTCCTTTAATGTATATAATGAACGATAAAAACGAATATTATAAGATACGACTCTCTGCAGCAGAAGCTCTTGGAAGGATTGGCAATATTTATGCAGTTGCACCGCTTATAAACATCGTAACTGACGAAGAGGAAAAGTCAGTATACTTAAGAGAATCAGCAGCAAAAGCACTTGGGATGCTTGGCGATGAGAGAGCTGTAGACCCTTTAATAAGTATTATCGAAACAAAAAAAGGAATCATCGACAAATTTACCTTCTTAAAGGAAAAAACTATTGAAGCACTCGCTAAATTAGGATTCAATCAAGATAAAAAACTTAGAGCCCTTAAAAATACTCTTGTGGATGAATCACCTCAAGTCAGAATCAGTGCTATGGAGGCTCTTTGCGAAATTGATGACGAAATAGTCCTGTCTTTAATTGAACCTATGATTTATGACAAAGACGAAAATGTTGCAATAAGTGCTGTTAACGCTCTTTATAATATTGCGGGAAGAGATTATGTCATTAATTTACTGCAGAAAAAAGACCTTCTCGATTGCTGCAGAAACGAAATACACGAAATTCTTGAAGAAGACGAAGAGGATGAAGATGAATAAAAGTATTGTTTTGCTCTCAGGCGGGCTTGATTCGTTTATTAGTCTTGCTTATGCAAAAGATGAATATAATATTCAGCTTGCCTTAACTTTTGACTATGGTCAAAGATCTGTAAAAAAAGAAATTGCAGCAGCGAAAACTATCGCTGATTATTTTAATATTGAACATAAAGTTATAAAAACGCCATGGTTACAGGAAATAACAGAGACTTCACTTGTTAACACTGATCAGGATTTACCTGAGCTTGACTCAGAAGAACTGGACAATCCTGAATTAACATTAAATTCTGCAAAAAATGTCTGGGTTCCAAACAGAAACGGGGTATTTTTAAATATCGCGGCATGCTTCGCTGACAGCATGGATTTTTCTCATATAATTTTTGGAGCAAACAAAGAAGAAGGAACTACATTTCCGGACAATACACAGGACTTTATCGATAAAATTAATGCAGCTTTTGAATTTTCAACCCTTGCAAAGCCAAAAGTATTTGCTCCTCTTATAAATCTGGATAAAACAGAGATTATAAAGCTTGCCATTGAGATTGAAGCCCCTTTGAATCTCGTAAGAAGCTGCTATACGGATGAAGAAAAACATTGCGGCAAGTGCGAATCCTGTTTAAGGCTTGAAAGAGCTTTAAAGACAAATGGTAAAAGCTTTGCTGATATAGGAATTTAGTTGTTATCATAACCTTACATTAAAAATTTTTGCTTTATCATTTGTATCAATTTCTTTTGCTTCTTTTTCTTCAAAGAACTTTAAAGCATTATCAGTCAAGTCTTTAAATGACGCGACAGGATTTGACGAATTATATTTTACTGATAAAATTTTACCACCACTGAATAATGATTTTACACTTTGCCATAATCCAACAGGCTTTCTTTTAACAGAAGCACTTATGTCATTATATAATCTTCTTGAAGGTACCAGATAAAGAAGAATATTTTTCCCGTCTATAGGCGCTTCTTCTTTTATGTACTTAGCAATAGCTTCTGCTGCTCCTGTTGTTATTTCGGGATTTTTAGCCAATACTTCCAAATCCCTGAATTGAGACATCCCAAAGCCAATTTGCCGATTTCTGTAATTTGACTGAATACTGTTTGTCATTTTCAACCTTCCTTTTTTTGTTAAATTATTTCAAATTTGTTAATTTGTTTTACATATACTTAAAAACCCTCAAAAAAAATTGATACTTTTGCTGATTCCTGTTTTTTAAAACATAAAATACAAACCTGTTATTATTGGAAATATTTTATTTTAATATTTCTTAATAATTTAAAAAATATTTATTTAACTTAATTTGTATTATAATATCTGTGTTTACTGGTTGAGCTTTAACAATTATTACATTGCATCAAGGAAACAAATCGTGCCTGAACAGAACATAAAAACGGATAAAATAGCTGTAATAAATGGTATTGTTGACGGACAGAGAATATCTACGCAACAGTTATTACAGGAATTATATAATAAACTTGAAGAAGGCTATAAAGAATTTGAAATTAACGCCTCAGGGCATCATAATATTGGCGGTCCTTTATGGGATAAAGAAAATCACCCTTTAAAATTTAAAGTTACAAACCCAGGCCAACGCGTAGGCTCTATGGGAATGACCGGAACAGAAATTTTAGTCGAAGGCTCTGCTCCTGCCGATGTTGGCTGGCTTAATGACGGTGCAGAAATCACGGTGATAGGCGATGGTGGCGACACAACAGCACACTGCGCCGCCAGTGGAAAAATTTATATAGCAGGAAGAACAGGAACACGCTCCGGTGCTCTTATGAAACACGATCCTAAGTTTCCACCGCCGGAATTCTGGGTTCTTAAAAACACGGGGTCATTCAGTTTTGAATTTATGGGCGGTGGTACCGCAGTAATTTGCGGTTACGGCTGTGAAAACTCGAATTCTGTTCTTGGATACAGAAGCTGTGTCGGTATGGTAGGAGGAACTGTATACGTTCGCGGAAACGTAAAAGACCTTTCCAGTCAAGTCTGGCTTATGGACTTAAACGATGGCGATAAAGATTTTTTACTTAAAGGACTTCCTGTTTTTCTAAATAAAATAGGCAAGACGGAATTAATAAACGAATTAAGCAAAGAGCTTCAAATAAATAATGAGAATCAAAGCTCATCTTTCTCTTCACCGGCTTCGCAATGGCACAAAATAGTCGCAAAAACTTATGAAGAAAACAAAACTAAATCATTAATGCCTTTAAAACAATTCAGGTTAGGCAAATGGGTTGAAGGCGGAATCTTTGGCGACTTGATTGAAGATGATTATGCAATCTCGGATTTAGTTTCAACAGGGGATTTAAGACTTAAATACCCTGTATGGAAAAATGCTCTTTACAGCGCACCTTGCGAATACAACTGCCCTATAGGAATTCCGACACAAAAGAGAATTTCTCTTCTCAGGCAAGGAGAAATTTCAAAAGCTCTTGAGCTTGTACTTGAATACAGTCCGTTTCCGGCCTCTGTTTGCGGACAAGTATGCCCAAACTTATGTATTAACGAATGCAGCAGAAAATACATAGACCAGCCAATAAAAATGGCTGAGTTAGGAAAACTTTCCAAAGACATCAAAATAAACTTCTCTGTTAAAGAAAAAAACAAAAAGATTGCTGTTATAGGTTCAGGTGCAGCAGGTCTTGGAGCTGCCTGGCATTTAAGAAAATCGGGTTACAAAGTAGATATTTTAGAACAGGATGCTGTTTTTGGCGGAAAGCTAAAACAGGTTATTCCTGAAGATAGGCTTGAAAGAAATATTCTGGATACCGAACTTCAAAGAATTATTGACTCAGGAATTAATGTAAAAACAAATACTAAAGTAAATAAAGAGCTTTTCATCAAGCTGGAAAAAGATTATGATGCCGTTGTTGTGGCGATAGGCGCTCATAACCCTGTAGTTATTCCTTTTGAAGGTCATGAAAGATTTATAAAAGGTCTGGATTTCTTGAAAGCCGTAAACAAAGGCGAAAAACCTCCCATCGGCAAAAAAGTTGTTGTAATTGGAGCAGGAAATGCTGCAATGGACGTTGTAATCGGTGCTTACAATCTGGGCGCAAAAGAAGTTACCGCAATAGATATTCAAAAACCGGCTGCTTTTGATAAAGAAATAAAACATGTCGAGGCGTTAGGCGCAAAAATCCTCTGGCCATGTTTTACGGAAAAAATCACCGATAAAAGAGTGCATCTTAAAGACGGAAGAACTTTAGAAGCGGATACAGTAATAATTTCTGTAGGTGACAGACCCGATTTTTCATTCACAGAAAGAGATTATCTTGATGAAAAAGGACTTATAAAAGTTAACGAATATATGCAAACAATAAATAACTCTAAAATATTCGTTCTTGGAGATGCTGTAAAGCTCGGTTTGTTTACTAACGCGCTTGCGGATGGCAGAAAAGTCGCAATTAATATCGATAAAATGCTTTCCGGGCAACCTCCGGATAAATTCGAGAAATCGCCTATGATTCCGAAAAATCGAATAAAAGACGAGTACTATAACCCTATAAACCCACAAAAAATTATTGGAATGGAGCCTGAAAAAGAAACTGATCGTTGTATGAGTTGCGGTTTTTGCAGAGATTGTGAATACTGCAAAGAAATTTGCCCTGAGCAGGCTATTACCAGAAATATAAATTCTGACGGTGCTTTTGAATATATTAGCAATCCTGATAAATGCATCGGCTGCGGTATATGCTCGGGGATTTGCCCATGCGGCATTTGGACTATGGAAAACAACCTTATTGAAATTTAAAAACTATCACTGTAATTCTTTTTGTAAATAATTTGAAATTTTATCAAAGTTTTTTTAAAAACGTCCGATATTAGTAATAAGAAAAAAAGTTATTAAAAGTATCCAAATTTTAATCCTGTTTTAAAAACGTACAAAATTTGGTAAGTATTCAGAAAGAGAAGGGAATGAAGGCAATAACGGCTGTTGCAAACAGACTGTGCAAGCTGAACTCATTCTAGGGCTACAAAGAATTTAAGGAGTTATTGAAGTTGAGTCAGAGTCAAAGAATTACAATAGATAACGACCCTATCGAGGCTATTTTCGCCTTAAACATGGGCGATTTTTTAACAGAACACTTAATTTCACAGGATTTATTAAAAAAAATAGATACTTCCGTCAAAGGGAAAATTGATCGACTTAAAAAACAATTGAGCGAACTGATTTCTATTTATTCTCTCGACAATACACTTACCCTGCTGGGATTTAACAGTGAAGATGAATGTATCGTGTACAACTCTATTGCAAAAACAATGGCACAAATGTTGGATGTAGACAGTTGTCGTATTTATTTAACCCCTGACTTTATAAAAACATCAAAAGAAAAAGGTTTGCTCGTTACAATGGGGGCTTCCTGCATAGATGACAGCACTATCGGATGCTTCTTAAGCAAAGAAAATAATCCCATTATTCAATCTTTTTTAACATGTGAGACTATTTACATTAAAAATTATAAAGAAGACGTTTCAACTTTATTAGCCGTTCCTATGGCTAATAACTGGGGTAATGTCGGCGTTGTTTGTGTTGAAAATAAAGAATTAAAAAACATTTCTCAAGAATATATTAATCTTCTTGAAATAACTGCAAGCTTATTCGTAACTTCAATGAGACTGCAAAAATTGACGGAACAAACTGCTGCTGCCTTGAAAGATGAAGAGGCAAGCCCTGTTGAATTAAGACAACTAAGAACAGACTTGACTGCAAGTATAGGTGATCTCGGAGATGAACAACAGCAATTTGTTGAGGCACTTGCATGTGCTGTAGATATTAAAAGCCAATCACATGCACATTCAAAAAATGTTGCTGAACTTGCAAGAGATATCTCTGAGCATATCAACTTAAATGAAAAAACTTTGGACTTAATATATTATGCAGGTTTGCTGCACAATATCGGTCAAATAAGTTTACCTGAAGAAATCTTTTCCAGTACAGAAAAACCTTCTCAAGAAACATGGGAAAAACTTCAAAATCACCCTAACATCGGTGTAAATGTACTGATGAAAATAAATTTCCTATCCGAAGTTATTCCTTATGTTCATTATCACAAAGAAAGATGGGATGGAAAAGGAACTCCAGAAGGTCTTTCCGGAATGAGTATCCCTCTTGGTGCGCGCATAATAGCTGTGGCTGATGCGTATCAAGCAATGAACGCACAGAGATCGTACAGAACACCTCTTTCTCAAAAAGAAATTCTCGATATTCTCAAAAAAGAAGCCGGAATCAAGTGGGATCCGGCAATAGTAAATGCTTTATATGAAATAAAAAATGTTTAAATATCCTGTTTAACTACGGAGGACAAGGACTGGAAACAGGTGTATGAGCAGAACCCGCACTAGGAGTGGGACTAAGAGTGGTATTTGACACTTGATCAGATTGATTTAAGGCAATTCCTATCCGTTGCTGAAGTTCTTTCAATTTATCTCCCATAATGAATAATACATACATGGAAAAAACTGAAATCAATGCAACAACTACGCCCCATTCAGCTATAGATTGAGCCTTTTTTTTCATTATATTAAATTGTTTCATACTTAATTATACTATGTTGAAGCCTGTTGCGATATCTGGTTAGCCTGTTGCAGTTTAGCTGTCAAACCGCTAACTGTTGTTTTAATTTGTCCGCCCATTGTTTGTAATACTGTAATAGCAACTACAGAAACTAACGCCAAGATAAGACCATACTCAACAAGACTTTGTCCTTTGCTTTTTCTATTTTTACAGATTCTTCTCATTACTCACTTAAACTCCTGTTAATTAAATTCTTTTAACATTACTATTTAATTATAACTTAATTTAAAAATTTGATAATCACTTTTAAGGGTGATTTTTTAATACTCACACATAAGGCTTTAAATAATTAATTATACAAATCTTATATCTGCTTTTTCAAGCCTACCAAGTGCTTCGTATAATTTTTCATCAGGCTGTACGATTGAAACCCTGAAATAATTATCGCTGTACTTCCCGAAAGCAACACCAGGAGTAAAGACCACCCCTGTTTTTTCTAAAACTGTTTTACACCAGCCTTTTGAATCATAACCCTCAGGCACTTGAAGCCAGAGATACATGGTAGATTTGGTTTTTTTAAGATCCCATCCGAGCTTGTTAAAACCTTCTATCATAAAATCGCGTCTTCTTTGATAATTGCCGGTAATTTCTTTTGAATAAGAAGACGGCATCTTTAATGCAGCAAGAGCTGCATCCTGAATCACGGAACATGTGCCGTAATCCATATTAGTTTTGACATTGTATAAAGTTTTGATGATATCTTTGTTTCCTACAGCAAAGCCTATTCTCCACCCTGCCATGTTATAAGTTTTTGAAAAAGAATAAAACTCTATAGCTACATCTTTTGCTCCTTCTACCTGGAACACACTCGGCGGTTTATAGCCTTCAAATGATATTTCTGTGTAGGCAAGATCACTGCAAAGCAAAATATTATATTTTTTACAGTAATCCACCATTTTTTTGAAAAATTCTAATGTTGCCACGCCTGCTGTGGGATTGTTAGGATAATTAATAAAGAAAATTTTTGCTTTCTGCGCTATTTCTTCCGGTATAGAAGATAAATCAGGAAGAAAATCGTTTTTTTCTTCTAATTTTACATGATAAACATCGGCGCTCGCAATCCAGCTTCCTCTTGAAAGTACAGGATAATAAGGATCAGGAACGATATTTATATCTCCCGGATCTGTAAAAGCAAGTGCCAAATGAGCAAGCCCTTCTTTAGCACCGATAAGTGTTTGAATTTCATCTTTCGGGTCTATATTAATCCCATACCTGTTAAACAGCCATTCGGAAATTCCCTGCCTTAATTCCAGTTTTCCTTTGAAATCAGGATAACCATGATTTTTTACATTCTGTAAACTTTTTATAGCAGCCTCTACTACAGGCTGAGGTGTTGCCCCATCAGGATTTCCTATGCCTAAATCAATTAAGTCCATGCCTTTTGCTCTTGCTTCTTCCTTCCATTCATCAAGTTCGGCAAAAACATAAGTAGGCAGGCTTAAAAGTTTTTTTGACGGGGTTATATTTATTTTAGTTTGCATTATTATCTCCACAATGACCTAAATTTATACTATTTAAATAACAATTTTATAGTAATAACTTCTTAGGAGCAAGATTATTATAAAATTGAAACAAATAATAAAATATTAATAATATTCATTGATTAACTCGAATTGCTAAATCACCAAAAGCGTCATTGTAAAAAGAGCGAAGCAATCTATAAAATAAAATCAGTTATTCAAGATTTTTTTGTTTCTAAATATATAAAAACATTCCGGATTCTCTGATGGATAATCGCTTTGAATAGAATAATTTACGCCTTTTTTGTATACAAGTTCAAAGTCTTTAAACAATTTGAAATTTATTTTACTTGTTCTAATATAGTTTTTTGATTTATCAAGATTAAAAACCTTCTGGCTATTGTTGCAAATGACTATATAATCAAGGGTTTTAAGTTTTTTCTCTGTTAAAAGCTCGTATCTTAAAGGGAAAATTTTCCAGCCCGGATTTTGATTAAAAAAATTGTAATACCACATTTTATCCGAGAAAATAAGTCCTATTTTTGAATTATTCTTCGCCTTTTGATTCAAATAATCAACCTGTTGCCGAAAAGCATCATCCCAAACAGAACCGACTTCATACCTTATATCCTCTCTTGGAGAAGCAAGCAAACTTTTATTATTTACAGGCAGAACCGGCCGCAGAGAATTACAGAGTGAAATATTTATAAAACAACCAATAACAATAACTGATATAATTAATTTTAATGGCTTTAGCTTGTAGCTGTAGCTTAACGCAAATACAGGAGAGCAAAGAACCATTGCAGTAACAAAATACCTCATATTCCACAACGTAAATCCCAATAATGTAGCTAAAATAGGAATAAATACCAGTGGAATTAACGCAAAAAGCGCGATTGTCTTTATTTTATCCGTTTTTGAAAAAATACCTTTCAGTCCATTCCTCAAAACCAACGGGATAAAAACAAGAAAGCCCACAGGTCCGTAAGTTGCAAAATTTTCGTGAATTTTTGTATTTAAAAAACTTATATCCGCATAAGTTAAACCCTGATTTTCGCTTAATCTGAAAATCCCAAACAATAGGGTTTTCAAAAATAAAAACGGCAAGCATAATATTTTTGCAATTTCAAAACCTGTAAAATCAATAAAAATAAGATTATATCTTATTAAATTTGCAATAAAAGACTTTATGCTTTTATCAGGAGGCATATAAAAGTTCATATAAGACTCAAGACCAAGCGGATTATGAAAATCCAGATAATTTAATATGTAATTATAAGAACTCAGCAAAATAAAAAATAATACTGTCCAACTTCCAAGCAATAATAACGGCTTATAAAATTGCCTTTTTTCGCTCCTGATTGCAATTACGGTACAAATCAAGCCAAGAGCAGGCAAAAACATAAAAACAGACCCTTTTATGCCTACAGAAATTCCCATTGCCATTGCTGAAAAAATAAGCGATTTTTTTTCTTTTTCTCTTACACCGTATATAAAAAGATACAAAGAAGCAAAAAGAAAAAATCCCAATACAAGGTCATTTTGTGTACTTGACGATTGAAGAATTATTTCCGGCAGTGATGCAAAAACAAATACAGCCCACAAAATCCTTTTATTAGAAATTTTTATATAAGATAAAAAACCGGATAAAATCCATAAACTCCCGCAAAAAGATATAAATTGAACCATGCCGGCAAAAAAATCTTTTTTTATGAAAACCAACGGCCAGAGATAAAAAATTTCGGAATTCGGCGGAAACATTACCTGTCTTACAGAGCTGGTTTCAAAATGTTCAAAACTTCTGTTCTGTATCCAAAAAGCAATTCTTGCCGTGTGGTATGTCATTGAATCCCACAAGTTTACCGGTGCATAAAAAGCAAGATAAAAACTTACCGCAACTGAAAATAAAAAGAAAATACTCAATACGAAAAGCACTTTGTCTTGTTTTAGCGCTGTTTTTATTTTTTCAAATGATAGTTCAAATTCTCCTGATTTCAATTTCGGCTTGTTTTTTGCGTTCCAAAGCACAAGAGCAAAAATAAAAACAACAATGTTCACTTTCAAAACATTATATAAATCTATTGCTTTTAAAAGTGAAAGAAACTCAAAACTGATAATAATCTGTGCTGCCAGATTTAGAACAAAAAATATGACTGAATTTTCAGATCTTTTGCTTTTTATAATAGCTGTAATAAAATAAGAAGAGGATATTACCAGACAGAAAGATATTATAAAAAGTATAATACTTAACATTTTCACATCCACGAGCCAACTTAATATTTATAATTATATAATACTAAAAATCTCGATATTAATAAAAATTAATAGACACAAAAATATTTATTCTTTAAAATAAAAAATAGTTTTACTCAAAGCGGATGTTTTAACATGAAACCTAAAAAAGCGGCTCTTGATAAAAAACAAGTCAGAAAAATCTATAAAGAACGAATTTACCACGTTTTTCTTTCTTTTATTATAATGGTGTGTTTTCTTCAGCTTATATGCGGAACAGGTATAAACATAACAAGATTTATAACTCTGAATAAACAGATTCATGAACTTAGAGAGTTAAATCAGGATGCTACCAAAAAAAATATCCAACTGAGAGAGCAGCTTAAAATATACTCTTCTTGCCGGGGAATAGAGGAATTAGCCAGAAATAACCTTAAAATGGTCGGCAAAGACGAAATTTTGGTTCTTATAAAAAACCAGCCTGCCGGTGTGAATAATTAACCCGAATCTCTAATTAGCTAAAATTATTGCAAATATTGATTTTTGAGAATGTCATCCTGAGCAAAGCGAAGGATCTGTCCAATTTATGATTTTAGCTAAAAATGCTTACCGGACAGATTCTTCGGGTTAAAACCCTCAGAATGACAATTTGTAAAAATAAATTAATTGGCGACCGGGATTAATTAATAAAAAAAAATCTGCCTGACAGGCAGATTAAATTTTTTAGACGAGATAAACAACTTTCCCAAATCTTGCTTGCTTTTTCCCTATTTTAAATTATTTAACCGCAACCATACGGGGAATAACTCCTAACTGGCCTTGTATCATTTTTGCTTTTGCAACTGCCATTGATCTTCTTTTTTTAGCACCTCTAAGCAAAAATAAAACTGCATCTGAAACATTTGTATTTGGAACTAATTTATTGTACTCCATTTTTATATACTCCCTTGTTTGATTATCTATCAGTTTTGTTTTTATATCCCACATAAACTTAATCGGTTCAATTTTATTTTTACTTTAGGTTTTTTAGAAGATATTAATAAAAATTGAAACATTAGTTAACAATTAAATATCAACTAGCCGATAAGATAAATTCTTGTTCCGGATATGGTCAAAAAAATTAGCTGATAAAATATTTTTTTTAACTTGCCGTGTAATTTTTTAAATTCTGCCAGTTCTGTATAATCTGACTTCGAAGAATTAAAAAATAAAAAAACAAGCCAAAAAAGGTCTGAGTTAAAAAATATTATGGATTTTGGAACGAAATTTCTGCCTGATAACAGAATAGAATTTAATTTTTGGGCTCCTGACTCAAAAACAGTAGCTTTATGTGTAAAAAATCCTAATGTTCACCTGAATTTTGAAATTCCGATGAAACAAAAAAAAGACGGTTGGTTTCAGTTAATTACAGACCATGTAAAATCCGGAGCCACTTATCAGTTTCGACTGGACGAAGGACTGTTAGTTCCAGATCCTGCTTCCCGTTATCAGGCGCAGGATGTGCATGAATCAAGCGTTGTAATAAATCCCGCAGAATTTAACTGGGAAGATGATTATAAATGGAAAGGCCGTCCATGGAATGAAGCTGTAATTTATGAGCTTCACACAGGGACTTTTTCCAAAGAAGGCTCTTTTAACGCCGTTACAGAAAAACTTGATTATCTTGTATCCCTTGGTATAACTGCTATAGAACTTATGCCTGTATCAGATTTTCCGGGAAAAAGAAACTGGGGTTATGACGGAGTTTTGCCGTTTGCTCCAGATAATACTTACGGAACACCTGATGATCTTAAAGAACTTATAAAAACCGCTCACCAAAAAGGCTTAATGGTTTTTCTGGATGTCGTTTTCAATCACTTTGGACCGGAAGGAAATTATTTACATGTTTATGCAAAGTCAAAATTCTTTAATTCCAAAGAAAAAACACCATGGGGCGATTCCTTAAACTTTAAAAATAAAAATGTTCGGAATTTTTTTATTCAAAATGCCCTCTTCTGGCTCGAAGAATACCATTTTGACGGATTGAGATTTGATGCGGTACATACCATAAAAGATTCTTCCAAGATTCATATCTTGGAAGAAATTGCAACAAAAGTAAAAGAACAGATCAAAGATAGAAATGTGCATCTGATTCTCGAAAACGATAATAATGATGCGAAATATTTAAAAAATAATTTTACGGCTCAATGGAATGACGGGTTTCACCATTCAATGCATGTACTTTTAACGGGAGAAAAATCAGATTATTATGAAGATTTTTCCGGCGAAAAATCACCGCATAAACCTGTTTATTATCTTGCGAGAACCCTGGCAGAGGGTTTTGCCTATCAGGGAGAAAGTTCCGCTTACAGGGGCGGAAAAGCTCATGGAGAAGACAGCAAAACTCTTTTTACTACAAGCTTTATAAACTTTCTGCAAAATCATGATCAGATAGGAAACCGCTTTTTAGCCGAAAGAGTAAATCGGCTTGCATCTCCTAAAGCCATTAAAGCCGCTGCCTGCATATATCTTCTTTCTCCTGCAATCCCTATGATTTTTATGGGAGAAGAATTCGGATGTGAACAACCATTCTTTTTCTTTTGCAACTTTGAAGACAACCTTGCAAAGTCTGTAAAAGAAGAAAGAATAAAAGAATTTTCAAAATTATTTGACACAAATATTTTAACCAAAATTCCTGATGCAACTTCGCAAGAAGCTTTTAATGAATCCAAAATTGACTGGAGCAAAACTGAAACAAGCCACCATAGAGAGCTTTTTTATTTTTACAAAAAAATGCTGGCCATTCGAAAAAAATACATAATTCCGCTTATTCCTAAACTTTATCATTCTAAGACAAAATTTGAAATTCTTGGCAACGCTTTGTTTCATGTCAGATGGAAAGGACGTAACGGAAAATCTTTAGAGCTTTTAGCAAATTTAAGCGACCAATCTTATGATTTTCATTACGAAGAAGCACAAAGTAATAATAATCTGTCCGGTTTTTGCGGGAATAATTTTGGCAACTCACTATTAATAGCTGAATCACAAGAAAACAGTTTGCGGCTTTTTAAAGAACAGAAAATCATTACACCTTGGGGGGTTTACTGGTGCCTATGCTGATTTCTACTCCTGATTCACAAACACAAATTAGAGTTGGATAAAATGAAAACTTCAAAAAAACAGCAAGATAATACTAAAATTCCAATTTCTACTTATAGATTGCAATTTAACAAGCATTTTACATTCAAAGATGCTCAAAAAATCATTCCTTATCTGAGAGATATAGGGATTTCTCATTGCTACTCATCTCCAATCCTATGGGCAAAAACCGGAAGCCTTCATGGTTATGACATAATCGACCACAGCAAACTTAACCCGGAAATTGGCTCATCTAAAGATTTTGATGAACTTGTGAAAATAATTCAAAAAAACAAAATGGGTATAATACTTGATATTGTGCCTAACCACATGGGTATATGCCGCAAAAACAAGTGGTGGGTTGATGTTTTGGAAAACGGTCAAGCCTCTCAATACGCAAATTTCTTTGATATTGACTGGAAACCTATTAAAAAAGAGCTTTACGGCAAAATACTTGTCCCTGTTCTTCACGATCATTACGGGAATATTCTTGCCGGCGGCGAATTTAAAATAAATTTTGACAGGGATAATGGCAAGCTAAAGCTGATTTATTTCGACCATGAATTCCCGATAAATCCATCTTCCTACACCATAATAATGGAACACAGGATTGATAAACTGGAATCTACACTTGGTTCTGCTCATAATGACTTTCTTGAATACCAGAGCATAATGACAGTGTTTAAAAATCTGCCGAAAATAAATGAAACAGACTTTGAAAAAATAAAAGAAAGAAACAGAGAAAAAGAAATTGCCTACAAAAGATTTTCTGAGCTTTGTAAAAGAAAAAATTTTATCGCAAATTTTATAGAAGAAAATCTATTAGACTTTAGATGCAGCCCAGATGATGTTACAGCATGTCAAAGAGTACATGAAGTTCTCGAAAATCAGGCTTATAGACTTGCATATTGGAGAGTTTCCTCTGACATAATAAATTACAGGAGATTTTTTGATATAAATGCGCTTATAGGATTACGTGCTGAAAATAATGATGTGTTTAATGAAACTCATTCTGTAATTCTTGACTTAATAGAACAGAAAAAAATTCAAGGGTTGAGAATAGACCATCCTGACGGACTTTTAGACCCATTAGGTTATTTCATAACTCTTCAAAAAGAAGCAGGTAAACGACTCGGAATAGACTTTGATAGTTCAAACGAAAAGCACTTGTCTTCCGAGCTGCTGCCATTTTATGTAGTCGCCGAAAAAATTATTGCTCCTTTTGAAAAACTTCCGCAAAACTGGGCAATTCACGGCACTATCGGGTATGAATTTTTGAACAACGTAAATAACCTTTTTCTGGATAATAAAAATTTAAAAAAAATTTCAAGAACTTATCATAAATTCATAAACAAAGAAATTGATTTCAATGAGTTAGTAATCAAATGCAAAAAAACAATAATGAGAACAGCCTTAACCAGCGAATTAAGCACTCTTTCAAATCATTTGAGCCTGCTCTCCGAAAAATATTACAGCGCAAGAGATTATACGCTAAACAGCCTCAGAGAAGCACTTACTGAAATTATCGCCTGCTTTCCTGTTTACAGGACTTATATTTCGCAGGAAGAAAAAAACAATAAAGATATAGATTATATCAAATGGGCTGTCAGAATGGCAAAAAAGAGGAGTATGTCAACAGATCCGTCTATTTATGATTTTATAGAAAAAATCCTGCTTTGTGAATTTGAATCAAATAAAGAATCGGATATTTATGGTGAAATTTTAAATTTCACTATGAAATTTCAGCAATACACAGGTCCTTTAATGGCAAAAGGACTTGAAGATACAAGTTTTTATAATTACAACAGGCTTATTTCCCTGAACGAAGTAGGCGGAAACCCTGCAACTTTTGGAATATCAGTCAATGACTTTCATAATGGAAATATGTACAGACTAAATGCAACTCCTCATGGGCTTCTTGCAACTTCCACCCATGATACAAAACTTTCAGAAGATGTCAGGGCAAGAATATCATCCATTTCAGAAATTCCTGAGGTATGGAGAAAAAAAATCAATAAATGGAGCCGAATAAATAAATCAAAAAAAACCAGAATTGATAACTTATTTATCCCTGACAAAAACGATGAATACCTGTTTTATCAAATTTTAACGGGACTTTGGACGGATGAAGACTTTAATAATGAAAAAATCAAAAAAATTATTGAAAGAATTAAAAATTATATGCTTAAAGCTGTTAGGGAAGCCAAAACCCACACCAGCTGGATTAATATAAATACTCAATATGAAAATGCTTTAAGTGAATTTATAAGAAGAGTTTTAAGCTCCTCAGAAAGCCATCCTTTCTGGAAAGAGTTTTTGCCTTTTCAAAAAGAAATTGCGTTAGGAGGTTATAACAATTCTATATCACAGATAACACTTAAATTTACCAGTCCCGGAGTGCCTGATATTTATCAGGGAAACGAATTGTGGAAATATAATCTTGTCGATCCGGATAACAGAAACCCTGTAGACTTTAACAAATTTCAGAAACTTTTTAAAAAAATCAAACCTTTTTTGCGCAATTCTAATGAAGATTTTTCTTTTCTTTTTCCTCTTGAATCGGGGAAATTAAAACTTTTTATATCTTCAGTACTTTTAAACTTTAGACAAACACATTCTAATTTATTCAAAAAAGGAAATTATATTCCTCTTGAAGTTAGAGGCGCAAAATCTGAAAATATAATTGCTTTTGCAAGAAGTTTTGAAAATGAAACAATTATAACTGTCGTTCCCAGACTTGTTTTCCACATGATTTCCGAGGAAAAACCTTTTGCGATCGGAGAAGAAGTTTGGAAAGACACCAGAATTATTTTGCCTGTTAATTACAGAAATTTTAAAGATATTTTTACAGGTAAAACTTTTTATGATTTTAATTCCGAATCCGCTGATTCCGAAAACAAACAAAATAGTGAAATATGTCTGTCCGAAACGTCTTTTAATTCGGTCAAACAAGAACTAATCGGAAGCATAATAAATATACTTCCGATTAGTGTACTTTATTCGGACTCAAGCTCTATTAATTTAAGTCCTTATTATAAGAAATTTTAATTTAATCATTTATTATATAAAGAGAAAATTTGCTTTGTCTGTTTTGAGATTATTATTTATTGTTTCTTTTATATAAGAGTTTAAACCAATTTGGTGAGTATTAAGATCATAAGAATTTTCATTAATGTGATAAATTTTAGCTTCTACAATATTATCCATACGCATTATCTTTTCGAGTAACATTTTTGATTTCATTAGATTATTTCTCCTTGTTATTAATTTTAATTAACTGTTCTTTATACTTATATAAAGTCATTGAGATAAAAAATATTGCTAATATATTTAAAAAATATATGCCAATGTTAATTATTTGTTACAATTCCAAAAAAAGTTGTATACAAATAATATTAATTATCAATAAGCAGAAGTCAATTAAGGGGGTATTTATCTATTGCACTAAAAAAGTAATCGATAAATACGATATAATAAAATTGAGAACACTTAATTTAAAGATAAAAATAAAATGAACAAATTTATAGAAGTTAAGAACTTAATCAAAGAATTTCCTATAAAAAAAGGCTTTTTTAATAAACAAACAGGCGCTGTACATGCCATAAACAATATAAGTTTCGATATTTTTAAAGGAGAAACTTTAGGTCTTGTAGGAGAATCAGGCTGCGGAAAATCAACCACAGGCAGATGTATTCTCGGTTTGATACCGCCTACAAGCGGTTCTGTAAAAATAAACAATCTGGAAATAACTTCAGCAGACTCAAAAACACTTCAGCATCTTAGAAAAAAGATGCAAATAATTTTTCAAAACCCTTACTCAAGTCTTAATCCAAGAATGACAGTAAAAGAAATTCTGAGAGAGCCTTTTATAATACATGAAAAAACGCTTTCTAAAAAAGATACAGATAAAAGAATAAACGAACTTCTTGATATGGTAGGAATGAACGAAAGCGTGCTTAATAGGTACCCTCACGAATTTTCCGGCGGTCAAAGACAAAGAATCGGAATAGCAAGAGCTTTGACTCTTAATCCTGAATTTATCGTAGCTGATGAGCCTGTGAGCGCTCTTGACATAAGTATTCAAGCACAAATAATAAATCTTATGCAAAAACTCAAGAACGAATTAGGGCTAACTTATTTATTTATATCTCATGACTTAAGCGTCATAAGATATATGTGCGACAGGGTCGTGGTTATGTATCTCGGTGAAATTGTAGAAATAGCAACGACACAGGAATTATTTTCAAATCCGAAACATCCTTACACGCAGGCATTATTAAATTCCGTTCCTGTTCCTAATCCCGATAAAGACCTCTCATTAAGAGTTATTCTAAAAGGCGATCTTCCCAGCTCTGTGAACATGCCTTCAGGCTGCAAATTTCATACAAGATGTCCTTATGTTATGGATATTTGTACTAAAATTAATCCTGAATACACTAAAATTTCGGATAATCACATAGCAAAATGTCATCTTTTGAATTAATTAACTCGAATCGTTGATTAAGTTTATGCGTCATCACGAGGAGAGGCTTTAGACTCGATGCGGCAATCCATTTTGTTTTTTATAGATTGCTTCGCTATGCTCGCAATGACGATTTTGACTATTTAGCAATTTTCATTAATAAAAAACAAGAACAAACTTAAAAAATCATTTAACTTTACAACCCTAAAAATTGTTTTTCAGGTAAAATATTATTCTTAGAATAAAATAATACCTTAAGGAGAATTAATTAATGCCGGAATTAGTAAAAGCTTGTATCAGAGACATACCTGATTTTCCAAAACCTGGAATAGTTTTTAAGGATATAACTACCGCTATTAAAGATCCTGAGGCTTTTAAGAGAATTATTGACTTTATAACAGCAGAATTTAAAGATGCAGGAATAGATTATGTTGCCGGTATCGAGTCAAGAGGGTTTATTTTTGGAGGACCTGTTGCTTACAATCTTGGAGCAGGGCTTGTAATAGTAAGAAAACCCGGTAAACTTCCATCCGAAGTTGAACAGGTTGAATATGCACTTGAGTACGGCACAGATTGCGTAGAAATCCACAAAGATGCCATTGAACCGGGCAAAAAAGTTCTTCTTATAGACGATCTTCTTGCAACAGGAGGAACCGCAGCAGCTTCTTATCATCTTATAGAAAAAATAGGTGGAATCCCTGTTGGCATTGCTTTTGCAGTAGAATTAACTTTTCTGAACGGCAGAGAAAGACTTACAGAAAATAAAAACGTTAAATTGGTTTCAATGGTTCAGTATTAATGAAATGTTATTTGTGTGGAAACACTGAACATTTATATGTAAAAGGGCAAGTTAGAGATAACTTTGATATAAAAATCAGAAAATGCAGCTCTTGCGGTCTTGTTTTTCTTGACGATTCCAGCCATATTGACGATAAATTTTATGAAAATAACGGCATGGAAAAAACAATTAACTTAAACTGTAATTTTGCTCAAACAGATTCTGTTGATACACAAAAACGCATTAATCTTTATCAGAAAAAACTTATAAACAAGCGAGTACTGGATTTTGGGTGCGGAAGCGGAAGTTTTCTTTCTCGGATAAAAAAAGAAAATATTTCCTCTCAATTATATGCTCTTGAACCTAATCAAAAGCATTTTAACTTTTTAAATTCAAATTTTACTCTTTATAAATCAATAGATGAAATTCCGGACAAAAGTCTTGATTTTATAACGATGTTTCACGTAATGGAACATCTTAAAAACCCTTTGGAAATACTACAGGCGCTCTATAACAAGTTGGATGAGCATGGAAAAATCATTATCGAAATTCCAAACTGCGATGATGCCCTATTAAGTCTGTATGATAATGATCCCTTTTCTAACTTTACTTACTGGAGCTGCCATTTATATTTGTTTAATAATGAGACTCTCAAAACTTTACTGGAAAAAACACCTTATAAAATCGATTATATAAAACAGTACCAGAGATACTCGTTTGCAAATCATATTCATTGGCTGGCTAAAGGGAAACCGGGCGGACATATCGAATGGGGTTTCCTTGATGATGAGAAACTGCAAAGTATTTACGAAGAAAAACTTGCTGAATTAGGCAAATGCGATTCAATTATAGCAATGATTAGCAAAGAATAGCTTTATAAAAGACAAAAAGGCTTAAAGATGAAAAAAATAGGCTTACTTGGCGGAATGAACTGTGAATCAACCGTTGAGTATTATAAAATTATAAATCAAAAAGTCAGAGAAATTTTAGGTAAAACATCTTCAGCTAAAATCATTATGGAAAGTTTTAATTTCAAGGAAATAGAAGATTTACAATTTCAAAATAATTGGGATGAATTAACAAAAAAATTATCCAAAGCAGCTCAAAATCTTGAAAAATGCAATGCTGACTATATTGTAATTTGCACAAATTTAATGCATAAAATTGCTCCGGAAATTCAAAAAAATATTGACATTCCCATAATTCATATTGTTGATAGTGTTGCTCAAGAAATTAATAATTATACTTTCAATAAAGTTGGGCTTCTTGGCACTATATTTACAATGGAAGAAGACTTCTACAGCAAAAAACTTTTAAAAGATTACAACATTGAAACTATAATTCCCGAAAAAGAGGATAGAGAAGAAATAAGCCGAATAATATACGAAGAGTTATGTCAGGGAATTATAAAAAACTCTTCCAAAGAAAAATATTTACAAATAATAAATAAACTGAAAGGGCAAGGTGCCCAAGGTGTTATTTTAGGATGTACGGAAATTCCTCTTTTGATTAAATCCGCATCAATTCCTTTATTTAATACTTTGCAAATACATGCTTTAGATGCAGTTTCAAAATCACTTAAAACAGAATAATATGGTCAAAGTTATTCTTTCCTTGTATACTACAAGGGAAAGGTAGTAATTATTCGTAAATAGAAGAGACTATGATAAAAAATATTAGAAATTTCTGCATAATAGCACATATAGACCACGGCAAATCAACCCTGGCTGACCGTTTGCTTGAAAAAACAGGCACCATTGCAAAAAGAGATATGATGGAACAGCTTCTTGATACAATGGATATCGAGAGGGAGAGAGGAATTACCATCAAGCTTCAGGCAGCTCGCATGAATTACAAAGCTCAAGATGGAAATGAATATATTTTTAACCTTATAGACACACCCGGGCATGTCGATTTCAGTTATGAAGTTTCAAGAAGTCTTGCAGCATGCGAAGGAGCTCTTCTTGTTGTTGATGCAACTCAAGGTGTAGAAGCCCAAACAATGGCGAATGTTTATCTTGCGATAGAACAAAATCTTGAGATAATTCCTGTTATAAATAAAATTGACCTTCCAAGTGCCGATACTGAAAGGGTTAAGCATGAAATAGAAGAGATATTAGGTATTGACACTTCTAATGCTGTTCTTGTAAGTGCAAAATCAGGTGTTGGAATAGAAGATGTACTTGAAGCAATCGTAAAATACGTTCCTGCTCCTAAAGATACATCAAAAAAACCTCTAAGAGGGCTTGTTTTTGACAGTTATTACGATCCATTCTTAGGAACAATCGCCTACTTCAAAGTCATGGACGGAAATATCAAAAATGGCGATAAAATAAGATTTATGGCGAACAAAAAAGACTTTGAAATCATTGAACTTGGCTATATGAAACCGCAAAGATGCCCTGCAAACGAACTTAAAACAGGAGAAGTAGGTTATCTTGCCGCATCGATAAAAGAAATTTGTCAGTTTGTCGGAGATACGGTTACATTAGTCGAAAATCCTGCAAAAGAAGCTCTTCCAGGCTATAAAAAGGCAGTTCCTATGGTTTTTTGCGGAATGTATCCCGTAGACAATGACCAGTACCATGAACTTAAAGATTCCCTTGAAAAACTCCGACTTAATGATTCAAGTATTACTTTTGAGCCGGAAACGTCTTCTGCTCTTGGATTTGGTTTTAGATGCGGATTTCTCGGACTTTTGCACATGGAAATTGCACAGGAACGTCTTGAAAGAGAATATAACCTTTCACTTATAACTACTGCGCCCAGCGTTATTTATAATATTTATAAAACTGACGGGACAATGATTCAGATTGACAACCCTGCAAATTTACCGTTGCCGCAATACTTAGATCATATTGAAGAGCCTTACGTTAAGTTAAATATCTTCACACCTAATGACTATGTTGGCGCTTTAATGGATTTAGCACAAGGGAAACGCGCTATCTTCAAAAACATGCGCTATATTGATGACACAAGAGTTGATATTGAATACGAAATGCCTTTAAACGAGCTTGTTACAGACTTTTATGACCAACTGAAATCCCGTTCAAAGGGCTATGCAAGCATGGATTATGAATTCAGCGAATACAAAAGATCTGATCTGATAAAACTTGATATCCTGCTCGCAGGTGATATTGTTGATGCCTTAAGTACAATTGTACACAGAGATAATTCGTCTTATATCGGACAAAAACTTACAAGCAAGCTCAAAGAAATAATTCCGAGGCAAATGTTTGAAGTCCCAATTCAGGCATCAATTGGCGGAAAAGTAATCGCAAGAACAAACGTAAAAGCGATGCGCAAAAACGTTCTTGACAAATGCTACGGCGGCGATATTACAAGAAAGAAAAAACTGCTTGAAAAACAAAAAGCCGGTAAAAAAAGAATGAAAGCAGTAGGCAAAGTTGAAGTTCCGCAGGAAGCATTTATGGCTGTTTTAAGCTTAGAGGAATAAAAACATGCATACAGATGATACTTTGGTAATGATTATGGCCGGTGGAGAAGGCAAAAGACTTTATCCGCTAACTAAAGACAGAGCAAAACCAGCGGTGCCTTTTGGCGGACGCTATCGAATTATCGACTTTGTAATGAATAACTTTATCAATTCAGGATTTTACAAAATAAAAGTCCTGACACAATTTAAATCTGATTCTTTAAATAAACATATTTCTCGTACTTGGCCTGCTACACCGATTTACGGACAATTTATTGACCTTGTTCCTGCACAAATGAGAACCGGTGGCGAATGGTATCAGGGAACAGCTGATGCAATTTATCAAAACCTGAATATAATTTATGATATCGAGCCAAAATATATTTGTATCTTTGGCGGAGATCATATCTATAAGATGGATGTTCGGCATATGCAGAAATATCACAGGAAAAAAAATGCAGACCTTACAATTTCCGCTATTCCTGTTCCTGTTGAAATGGCAAAAGATTTCGGGGTTATGGTTATTGATGAAGATTGGAAACTTATAGGCTTTCAGGAAAAACCTAAAGAAAATCCTGCGACAATTCCGGGAAGACCTGATATGGTTCTTGCGTCAATGGGTAATTATATTTTCAATACAGACGTCCTTCTTAGAGAACTTGAAACTAATGCGCAAAATCCTGAAACAAGTCATGACTTCGGACATGACATAATTAACAACATGTACACGAGGGCTAATATCTATGCATACGACTTTAGCCGAAATCATATACAAGGAATGACCGAAACAGAAAAAGGTTACTGGAAAGATGTCGGTTCAATAGATGCTTACTGGCAAGCAAATATGGATTTATTAGAAGCACTTCCCGAATTTGACTTATATAATCAAGCCTGGCCTCTTAGAACAGAAAACCATAACCTGCCTCCTGCTAAATTTATTTGGAATGAATCAGAACGTATAGGTATGGCAACCAATTCGCTTGTTTCAGAAGGTTGTGTAATAAGCGGCGGTCAGATTAATCGATGCGTTCTTTCATTTAGCGTAAGGGTTAACAGCTTTGCCCATGTTGAAGAATCTATATTAATGGAAGACGTTAACATTGGAAGATACGCTAAAATAAGCAAGGCTATTATAGATAAAGGAGTATTTGTTCCTCCTTATGCTGAAATAGGTTATAATAGAGAAGATGATATTGCCAGAGGCTTTGAAGTTACTGACTCTGGAATTACTGTAGTACCAAAAGGAGCAATTTTATGAGAATTCTGCACAAAAAATTAATATCAATTTTAATAATAGCTGCAACTTTCGCGGCAATATTTTCAAATTTCCAATTTGCATCTGCTGTTCCTCCCAAAATAAATTTAACACCATCTGATTACACAACAGGACTAACCTGGGAAAAAGCTCAAAAGCTTAATAAACCCATAGTCGTTAATTTTTATGCAGACTGGTGCCATTTCTGTCAGGGATTTGCTCCTATTCTTGATAAATTAAGACAACAAACCGGCTCAAAATACAGCTTTGTTTTTATCAACTGCGAAGATCCAAAAAACGAACGCATTGTAAGAAATTTCAATATACAATCATATCCGTCTTTATTTCTTGTTAAGAAAAACAAAAAAATTCAGATCGATAATTCAAAATTCCAGAATATTTATTTACTAAAAGAAGAACTTGATAAATTTTCAAAATAATAATTTTGTTTATTTTTTAAATTCATAATTATTTGAAGAAATCATGTTTTTTAAGTAAAAAGCTTCTTCCATAATACCTGAGAGCTCTGTTAAAAGCCCCAAAGTCCCTCTTATTCCAAAATTTGGCCATGGAATAAAATTGTATTGATTGAAAAAATTAAACCCTGCCAGCGACAAATGAGGTATTTTTTGCCCTATGCACAGCGGTTTGTCCTGTATAGAGCCTATAGCAAAGTCCACTTCAGCTGTTTTTAAATGATTTATATAGTCAAAATATGACGGATTAATCAAAACAGTGAATTTTGCCTGATTTTTAATTGCTTTAAGAAGCTCAAGCGCTTCATCCATAGCTCTGTCGGTTTCTGCAACAAGCCCTATAACTTTGGGAATAATCCCAAAATCCCAAAGCAAACAGCGTGCAAGAGACGCCCCAAATTTTGCATGCGCAAGGATACCGCAGTGCTTTCCGTACATCAAAGTCGACATCCAACTGAAATTATAATTTAATCTAAGCTGATTTTGAACAAATTTCTGGTCTTTGACCAGTACTTCTTTTGCTTTCTCAATATTACCGAACTTTTCGGCAATTTTTAACAGCCATTCTTCTGTATTTGCAACACCTATAGGCAAAGGTAAATTTTCTTTTAAAATTTTTGAGTTTAAATCAGAACATATTTTTTCAAAATTTGTCAATTCTTCTGAAGAAAGAATATAGTTAAATTCAGCTTTTGCAAATTCGGAAATATCTTTTAAATCAAAGTTTCTGGTCATATTTAAATTGACCAGAATATCTGTTTCCTGTATCAGCCTTATAATTTCATCAGTGTCGTTTGTCCAGTTTTTAGAACCCAACAAATGAGGCGCTATAAGATTTATTGATTTTTTATTGTTTGATTTACCATTTCGACTTATGCTCTCAGAATGGCACTCCAACAATGCAGACAAAGCAATATCTGTTCCATGAACTAATCCTCCTGCAAATCCCGGTGTATCTAACCCGATTATTTTCACTCCTGTTTCTTCTTCCACAACTTTTGCAGCTACTTTTATATCATCACCGACAATAGCAGTTGCATCACTTGTCAAAATAAAAACAACTTCAGGGGGTTTTTTTCTTGAAATAGCCTGATTTATGGAATTTCTCAGGGTTAATAAAAGTTTTTCATTTCCTCCCTGAATACAGTCTGCTTCATTTAATCCAGTTGGAATCACAGGGACATAACTTCCTCCCGGTATCTGGTCAGAGCGGAAGTGCGTTGCTTCAATGTTGCATCCTGATATTCCATGAAATATTATAAGCGCGTTTTTTATTCCGGAAGCTGTCAAGGTACTACCTATGAAGCTTCCCGGCTTCATTAAATCCTTATATTGTCTATCTGATTTAATTATGTTCATTGTTTTCGCCCAAATTCATAAAATTCTCCATGCACTCTTCCATATAAAGTCGCTTTTTTACTTCCTGAAGAGAACATTGATGCTTCAATTATGCTTTCATAAAGTGCTTTTGCCCCTCTGAAACCTACTCCTCTTGCAGGTGCATTTATAACACGCCGTAAATGTACACCTGTTTCAACTCTTGGAATATTTTCCGCATCAAAAGTTCCTGCTTTTGCCATTGGGAAAACATCCTGAGTAAAATAAATATATTGATTCTCTTCCAAATCAAGTGTTTTCGCAACTTCTGTTATATCTAAAGGCTGTTGATTAGGATAATTGCCAGAAAGAATCATAGGATTAAAGCCATCCCATAAGAAATAATCCACATCAACTTCTTTTGCTTTCAACTCTACGGGATGAAGCCCAAATAAATATATATTCATGCCTAATTCCTGCAATGCTCTTGCTAAAGCCATCGGTCTTGCAAAAGCTGTTTGAGAGTTTCTTCCACATTCTATCAGGGCGGCTTTGCCTTTAACAAGATTTTTCGTTTTATCAAATACTTCCTGCAATGGCAAAATTTCTTTATTTATAAAATCTTCAGCTTCTGACTGTTTACCTGTAAAAACTGCCAAATCCCTTATCCATTTTGAAGTTGGTCCAATCCCTACGGGAATACAATGTCTTAAATAGGGAGTATTAAACTTTTCTTTCATTTTTTCAGCAAGCGGCACGCCCCAAGTAGGGCAGCTAATTACATTAACGGCTGCCTGTGGTGCGGTTTTTATATAATCATAATTCCCTGAAATTAAAATTCGGTGAATTTTTAAACCTATTGATTCAACTATTCTCGATAATTCAGAAGCGTCATCAGGATATTTCCCCCGTCCTTTTCCGCAGCCCATTCCGCTTCCGTCTCTCTTCCCAGTGCATTTTACAGGTGAGCTATCCTGTTGCTCTTTGTACTGTCCGAGAATATTTACGGTACTTTTAAATATTTCAGAAGGTTCTTCCATCATATCTGCATATTTTACTGCTATTTCTTCTATAGATTTGCCAAGAGGAATAGACGTAAAACCTGCTGATGGAATATAATCAATCTTTGCATGGCAATCTTTTCGGGCAGTTTGTATAGCCCTTTCAATGTCATCAGCTATAAGTGCGGTTGAGCAAGTGTCAAAAACACATATATGTTCGGGCTTATAATCCTTATCAACCTCTAACAGCGTTTTTATTAACTCCTGATTCCCGCCATAAATTACTGAATTCTGGTCTATATTTGTAACAGGCATATGTAAAAAGGGATTTCCATAATAAAGAGAATAATTTGTAGAACAAAAATTCCTTACTGCCCACGCACAATTAGTAGGTCCATGTATAACTGCTATAGAATTTTTAGTCATGGCATAACTTGTTACAGCCATAATCAGCTTGCACCAAAGCCCTTCGTAGCCCGGAAATCTTTTATTAATTTCACAACTAGCAGTTACAGGAGGAGTTTCATCAAACATTTCAGAAACTTTTACCCATTTATATCCTGCTTTTTGCAATTTTGAAGTTTTTAATTCCATTTAATTAGCCAGAACCTTATTTTCAATATTTATTATTCCTAAAAGTTCCTGTTTAGAAAGAGCTTCAGGTATAAATTTATTTTTATTACCAAGTATTTTAGAAGCAAGTTCAAAATAAACTTCAGCTTGCTCTGAATCAGGAAAGACTTCAACGACTGTTTTGCCTTTAATCTCTGCTTTTTGTACATAATCAGATCGTGGAATCATTTGAATCACAGGTAATTTTAACTTTTCAGCGAAATTATTAATAATTTCATTTTCGTTTTGAATATTTCTGAGATTTCCTATAATTCCTCCGACTCTTACTTTTAATCCCTGCTGAGCAAATTGTTTTATACTAAAAGCAATATTATTAGCCGCATAAAGAGCCATATACTCCCCGCTTGTAACAATGTAAACTTCTTCCGCAAATCCATGCCTGATAGGCTGGGCAAAACCACCGCATACAATATCCCCAAGCACATCATAAACAACCAGATCAATATTATTTTGTTCAAAAATTTTATACTGCCTAATCAAATCAAGTGCAACCAGAACCCCTCTACCTGCGCATCCCTGCCCGGGAAAAGGTCCTCCCGCCTCCATACAAAGAATGTCGTTAAATCCTTTGTAAATAGCTTTCTGAAGCGCCTCTTTTGAATTCCCGTATTCTCTTGTTATATCGGAAATCGTTTCTATAAATTTGCCGTCCATTAAAGTATTTACCGAATCTGCCTTTGGATCGCAACCAATTTGGGCCGGTTTTATATTTTTGCATGTCAAAGCAGCGGTTAAATTACTGGAAATAGTGGATTTTCCTATGCCGCCTTTGCCGTATAAAGCTATTTGTCTGATATTTTCGTGATTATTCATTTTATTAAGCCTGATGTCAGATATTTATATTATTTAAAATATCATGAATTTTAAATAAAAAAACCGATACTTAATAGTATCGGTCTTACAAGCTTTTACTCAAGCTGAATGGTATTTTGCACCACGCTTTACGTAAATAGCTATGATTCTATATATTCTTTAAGTTTTTTACTTCTGTTAGGGTGGCGAAGCTTTCTGAGAGCTTTTGCCTCGATTTGTCTTATTCTTTCTCTCGTTACTCCGAAAAGTTGTCCAACTTCTTCGAGAGTTCTTTGTCTTCCATCATCCATGCCGAATCTTAATCTTAAGACATCTCTTTCTCTAGGAGATAAACTTCTTAAAACTTCGGCAAGGTCTTCTCTTAGAAGCTCATGTGCTACTGTCATTACAGGCGCATCTGCATCTTTATCTTCGATAAAATCGCCCAACCTGCTGTCTTCTTCTTTTCCGATTGGTGTCTCAAGAGAAAGCGGTTCCTGTGCTACTTTGATAATTTCTCTTAGTTTGTTTATTGTAATCCCCATAGCTTGAGAAATTTCTTCTTCGGTAGGTTTACGGCTCAAATCCTGTGCCAGTTTACGTGTAATTTTTTTAAGCTTGTTGATTGTTTCCACCATGTGAACAGGGATTCTTATAGTACGGGCTTGATCCGCAATTGCTCTTGTAATAGCCTGTCTAATCCACCATGTTGCATAGGTACTAAATTTATAGCCTCTTTCATGGTCAAATTTTTCTGCTGCTCTGATAAGTCCAAGGTTTCCTTCCTGAATAAGGTCAAGAAACAACATGCCTCTTCCGACATATTTTTTGGCAATACTGACAACCAGTCTAAGATTTGCCTGTACCAGCTTGCGTTTTGCTATTTGACCGATATTTCCGCCTGTTACGATTTTTCTGGCAAGATCAATTTCTTCATCTGCTGTAAGCAGTTGAATTCTTCCAATCTCTCTTAAATACATTCTGACAGGATCATCAAGAGGCACACCTTTAGGTGGTGTAATATCTACCTCATCAACTTCATCATCAGTTTGATCTTTAACATCAATATCATCTTCATCCTGATCGATAAGACCTACAGGATCAGGTCTTCCAAACAAAGTATTTATCTGATCACTGTCAATACTGTCTTCTTCCCTGAGAAGTTCATCAATAGCAGCGCCGCCGCGTTTTTTACTGTATTCTTTATCAATCATAACCAAAAATGTATCCTCTTATTTAAATTATCTTCAACACTAATTATTATTCTCAAACTTCTAATCTGTTTTGCAAAATCAATTCCTTAACCAATTGCTGCTGTTTAAGAGAAGAGCTGTCATCTTTATTGGATGCGTAATATTGCATTTTCAACTTGTTTTGTTGCTCTGATAAAGCGCATCGTTTTAAAAACGCTATGTGATCTCTGATATATTGTTCCAGTAAACTGGTGTTCATTCCTTTTTTCTCGTCAACTGAGCATATTACATCCACTAATATTTTTTTTGCTTCTTCGTTCTCAGCTAATTTGGTGAATAGCTCATCTGACAATTTTTCAGGATTTGTAATTTCATTTAATGATTTATTAATTTCGTTTTGAATTAACGAGATATTTTCCTCAGTGAAATTAACCTCCTTTAAGTAATTATTAATACACAAAGGTGACAGTTTTTCACTATTCAGAAAATACAAACTCAGTAAATTTTTCTGTGCAGAAATGTGATTTTCTTCTAAATTTTGCCTTTTTTCCTGATTTAAATTTTTCTCCTTTTTTATTACATTTTGTAAACTCTTTTTGACTTCAATATTAAGTGATTCTTCATCTATCATTAGCTTTTCGGAAACAAGTTTGATGTATTCGTTTCTTATGATGGAATTTCTTATATCCGAAAGTATTGGAATTAATTCCTGTATGATTTTTGATTTTTCCTGAGGAGTTTCAATTTTTTCTTTTGATTTCATTATCCTGTTTATCTGATAATCTATCAAAAGCGGCGCATCGTTTATAACTTTTTTATACGCGTCAAGCCCTTCTGTTCTTATAAATTCATCGGGGTCTTTTCCTGTAGTATTTGATATAACTCTTATTTCGCAAACTGAACGATTGTTTTTATCGGAAATTTCAGAGAAATTTTCATCAAACTGTTTTATATCGCCCAGTCCTGAAAAAACTGATTTGATAATCTCAGCACCACGGTCTGTTGCATTAATTCCTGCCTCGTCCGAATCAAATGCCAGGTATATTCTTCTGGAATCAGAATATCTGGCGAGGATTTTTATATGTTGTTCTGTCAATGCCGTACCCAACGTGGCAACCACATTCGTAAGACCGTTAGTGTGCGCTGAAATTACATCAAAAAAGCCTTCCATTATTATTACGCTATCCTGCTCTTTTATGGACTGTTTTGCCTGATGGAGAGCAAACAAGCTTCTGCTTTTGTTAAAAAGCAATGTATCCGGAGAATTCAGATATTTCGGATTCTGGTTATTTTCCAGTGATCTTGCTCCAAATGCTATAAAGTCACCTTTTTCATCTTGAATAGGAATCATTATCCTGTTTCTAAAACGATCAACATGACCGTTACCCGAAGTTTTTTCTGAAACAAGTCCTGCCTGATAAAGCAGTTCACTTGTGGTTGAAGCTAAATCTTCGTTTTGTGTTTTGCCGCTTTGAAAATGATTTATCAAGCTGTCGAAGCTGTTCATGGAGTAACCGATATTAAATTTTTCAATAACATCTTCTGATATATTCCTTTTAAAAAGATATTCTCTTGCTTTTGCGGCTTCAGGGGCATTCAGAAGAAGTTTGTTGAAAAACCTCACTGCCTCTTGATTCACTTCCAATATTCGATTTTTGATTTCCGTTTTTTCTGAAGAAAAATTTTGTTTTTGAATCGGTATACCAAATTTCTGCGCCATTTCAACAATTACTTCATAAAAAGTATTATTGTTAATCTTCATCAGAAAACTTATGGAATCACCGCCGGCACCGCAGCCAAAACATTTAAAAATGCCTTTATCAGGGCTTACAGAAAAAGACGGGGTTTTTTCTTTATGAAAAGGACAGCAGCCCCAGTAATTTTTGCCTGATTTTTTCAAGGCAATATGTCCTGAAATTACATCAACAATATCAAGCCTGTTCTTAATTTCACTGACTGCATCAACTACAGGTATATTTATATCAGATTTTTGAACCATACTGTTTTTACTGCTTCCTATTTTTCTTCTCACTTACTTTAAGTTTACTGAAAAAAAAAATTGATAGTAAATTCAAAATATTTTTTATTATTTTTTAAATTTTTTCCAAGAGGCTTACAGTTCTTGTATTTTTAACATTTGCAGAAATATTAAAATCCTGTAATATTTATAAATAATCTAAGCGTCAGGTTTGACAAAATAAAATAATTTTAATAAAGACCGGTTTTGAGTACTGCAATTTTAAAAATTTTAAACGGGCTTTAAAAACATGCTATTGCATGTTCTGCGCGCCGTGGAACATGCCTTTTATCATTTGCTGCATTTCATTTGGATTATTAGACTGTTCTATAGCAGCTTCTTCTGAAATCAAATCCGCTTTTACAAGCTTTAACAAAGACATATTCATGCTCATCATATTATTAAAACTGCCTTTATTTATTAAATCATAAATTCTGTCAATTTCATTTCTTTCTATGTAATCTTTTGCTGCCGGAGTAACAACTAAAACTTCTGTTGCAGGCACTCGCCCTTTGCCGTCACGCTTCTTAACAAGTTTTTGTGCAACAGTTCCTCTCAAAACAGAGGCTATCTGCATTCTTACAGCATCTCTTTCATAAGGCTGAAAAGCATTAATAACCCTGTTTATTGTTTGAACGGCATCAGTGGTGTGAAGTGTTGAAAACACGAGGTGTCCTGTTTCCGCAGCCTTTAACGCACTAAATATTGTATCCATATCACGCATTTCACCAATCAAAATGACATCGGGATCCTGTCTTAGCGCATATTTTATTCCATTGGGAAAAGTATCAGTATCAACATTAAGCTGTCTCTGAGTAAAAATACTTTTCTTGTTAGTATGAATAAACTCTATAGGATCTTCAAGAGTAACAACGTGTTTCTGTGTATTGTTATTCAAATAACTGAGTATAGTAGCAAGTGTGGTCGATTTACCGCTTCCTGTCGGTCCGGTTATTAAAACAAGACCATTATTATAATTTGTAAATTCTTTTAGTGAAGGAGGCAGGTATAAATTTTCTATAGACGGAACTTCCAGAGGAATTATTCTTAATACAAGACCGACATTGCCCAAATCATGAAGTAAATTAACTCTAAATCTTGCTATATTAGCCATTTCCATTGAAAAATCAAAGTCATAAGTAGTCTTTACTTTATGATAATGCTTTTGAGGAACTATCACCTTTACAATATCATCCATATCCTGTTCTGTAATCGGATTATATTTTGTTTTAAGGATAACTCCGTCTTTCCGCACAACAGGAACAGAATTTACTCTTAAATGAATATCTGAAACCCCTTGTTTTACTGACAAGGCTAAAAATGAATGAATTTCAAATCTTGGCAAACCAGTGTCTTCAAGAGGATTTATTTCATTTTCCATTTTTTTCTCCAATTATTTTTTAACCCGAACAAAAATGCTCTGTTCTATATTTTACCTGTTTTTAAAATTTTACGGAAGAAAAATAAATTTTATTTGAAATTACATGGATTCAGGCGCCAAAACTCCAAGAAGGTCAAGAGCATTTGCAAAAACCTGTTTAACCGCATTGATAAGGCACAATCTTGCTTTCATTAAATCATTTTCAACATTCAATACTCTTGTAAAAGTGTAAAAATAATGAAAATCTTTTGCCAGTTCGAGTGTATATCTCGCTATCATATAAGGCGCCCTGATTTTTGCCGATGTTTGAACTAAATCTTCAAAAGATTCCAGCTTCAAAATCAATGATTTTGTTGCTTCAATTTCTTTTTCACTATTTGTCTTCCACAAGGATTCCAGTAAGTTTTTATTAAATTTTTCGGGATTTATAATCTCTTTAAGTTCTTCTTTCGTGATAAAAGAAGGAAGCTGTGTTTTATTGTCCTGATCGAATTTTTCTGCCGTTGCTGTTCTTAAAATACTGCAAACCCGTGCATGTGCATATTGAACATAAAAAACAGGATTTTCATCAGAGCATGACTTTGCAAGATCAACATCAAAATCAAGAGTTGTATCAATACTTCTCATAATCATCCAGAATCGGGTTCCGTCAACACCAACTTCGTCTATAAGATCTTCAAGAGTGAGCATTTTCCTTCTTTTGCCCATTCTTACCTGTTCTCCGGATATAATTAAATTAACAAGCTGTCCCAGAAGGACTTCAAGGCAGTCCGGATTTTTCCCCATCGCTTCTATCGAAGCTTTTATTCTTGCTACATATCCATGATGATCTGCACCCCAGATATTTATTAGCCTCTCAAAGCCTCTTTCAATTTTATCGTAATGATAAGCGATATCCGCTGTCAAATAGGTATAAGAACCATCGCCCTTTTTAATAACTCTATCCTGATCATCACCGTATTCAGAGGATTTAAACCATAAAGCACCCTCTTTTTCATAAAGTTTATCGAAGCTTTTCAGTTTTTCGATAGTCTTTTCAACTTCGCCTCTTTGATGAAGAGATGTTTCGCTGTAATAAATATCAAAATTAGTCCTGAATTTTGCAAGAAGTTCTTTCTGGCTTTGCAGCATTAAAGCTTTTGCAAAATCTGACAACTCTTTTATTATTTCCTCAGAAGGATTTAAAGGATCAGGGTTATTTTTATAAAGCTCTTCAGCTTTTACTTTATTGGTTTTCAAATATTCTTTTGCTGGTTCAATAAGGAATTCACCGGAATAATAATTTTTTGAGCCCTCTTCTTCTGTTTGAGGGAAACTTGCCTCAATACCCAGTTCCTGCAAAACTCTAAGCCATAAAGATTTTCCGAGATTATTTATTTGATTTCCGGCATCATTGATATAAAATTCCTGAGAAACATCATAGCCGGAAAATTTCAGTAAATTCGCAAGAGTACTTCCTACAGCCGCCCATCTTCCATGACCAATATGAAGAGGTCCTGTAGGATTTGCAGAAACATATTCAAGAAGCACTTTTTCAGAATTACCGAGATTATTTCTGCCAAAATCTTTGTTTTTTAATATTATTTGAGCAATTCCGTCATTTAATACGCTTTTTCCCAGTTTGAAATTTATAAATCCCTGAATTATTGATACTTCAACATCGTCTATATTTATGTAAGGTTTTATTGCTTCCGCTATTTGAGCAGGTGCCATTCTGGCATGCCGCGAAAGTGGCGAAATATTTACGGCATAATCACCAAATTCAGGATTTTTAGTTTTTTCAACTATTAATATATTTAAAATATCCGTATCTTGAAGTTGCCCCATTTTATCTTCATCGTAAGCTTTTTTTATTGCTTCTTCAATTTGATTTAAAATCAACTCTTTTATCATAAGCTTTTTTCTCTCAACTTTTACCCTGTTTCAGTCTTTATCTGAATTATAAAACAAACTGTCAAAATTTATTGAATTATTTGAATTAAAGTTGAGAAAAATCCGAAAAACCAGTAAAATCCTAAAATTCCACCCAGAAAAGGAATAAGAATAAAAGTAATAACCCTTTGAGGAGATATTTCATAAGTTTTCATAATCGCAAAAGCCATAAGAACAGTACTCCACAACCAGCACGCAAGACCTATAAGAATCCCAACAGCTTTAAATAAAAGTCCTCCAGTTTTAAACAAACAGGCAGGAGCTAAAAACAGCCACGGGATAAGAGCAAATGCGGATAAACACAAAAAAATCTTTGTTTTACCGCCTTTTTTAAAAATACTTGCTACTATTTCAAGGAATAACGCAAAAAATAACCAGCTTAAAAGCCCCCAAAAAGAAGCATTAATCAATTCAAATCCTTGCAGAAAAGGGTTTTGTCCTGAATTTATAGAAAATTTCAAAACAGGGCTTAAAATACTTATAACAACAACTATTATAAACCCCTGAATCATGCGAGGATTTTCTTTTAATTCATTAAAAGTTTCAGCGGGATGAAACAAAACTCCGTAAAAATTATCAATAAATTTATTCATATAGTTACTCCCACATAAATAAAGGCTGGCGAGGGTAACTTAAGCTAAGCGGCATATATGATTCGATATTTTTATGCGGCATAATCGATTCTGTCGCGCCAAATAACATTTCGCCAAAACCTGTGGGTTTATTATAAGAAGTTACCGGAATATCTTCATTTATTGACGGGAATTTATTTTTTGCCATCTTGCGTATATCTGTTTTAACTTTATAAAGTCCCCCGAGATTATCAACAAAGCCAAGATCTTTAGCCTGTTCCCCCGTCAAAACTCGTCCATCTGCATATTTTTTTAAAATATCTTCACTAAGAGCAACTTTTTCTGTTTTATAATTGTCTTTTCTCTTCACTCTGCCATCTATAATCGCATTTAAAAACTGGTGATAAGCAGAATTCACGAGATCTTGAAGAAGTTTTTGCTCTTCTGTGGTCATTGGTCTGTACATTGAGCCTGTATCTTTAAATTTCCCGCTTTTTATAACAACAGATTTAACTCCGAGTTTTTGGGTCATAAGTTCCTGTACGTTCAAAGTCCCCATTATTACACCGATACTTCCTGTAAGAGTGCCTGGATCAGCATAAATTCTATCTGCAGCGCTGGCAATATAATAACCTCCGCTTGCTGCAACATCTGCCATTGAGACAGCAACAGGTTTTTTCTCCCTGAGTCTTATTATGGTTTCATAAATTTCCTGCGACATCGCAACTGTTCCGCCGGGAGAATTTATTCTAAAGATTACGCCCTTTACGAAATCATCATCAGAAGCTCTTTCAAGAGCTTTTAAAGCCCCTTCCGCAGAATCGGGCTCGCCTATCAAACTGCTTGATGTATCGGCAGAAATAGGTCCCTGTAGTGATATGAGTGCTATTTTATTTCCTTCGGAAGAGAAACTGTTAAAAAAATTCGAAGATCTTTGCTCTGATTTTTTTTCAACTTCCCTTGTTTTTACTGAAGTATTTATAATTCCGACAATAATACTTAAAAAACAAAGGGTTATTATAGAAATTGAAATAATTTTTGTCTTCATAAACGCCTCATCTCCCTAAAATATATTTATCAAATATTCCTTATTTTACAAACTTTTCAAAACTTTGCAATTGCTGAGTTGTTCCAAGAGTTATTAAATAATCGTGAGCTTTTAGGATAGTATCCGATTCAGGATTTGTAATGAATTTACCGTTTCTTTTTATTGCAACAATGATAACGCCGCTTTTTTGTCTTATTTCTGATGAATAGATAGTTTTGTTTTCCAAACAGCAATTTTCCGGCACAGAAAACTGTTCCATCTTAAGCTCAAGGTCTATGCCCTGACTATGCATTACAACATCAAGAAAATCAACCACATCAGGTTTTATAATTGAAGAAACCATCCTTCTTCCGCTAATTTCATAAGGAAGTATTATCGTTGTAGCGCCCGCTTTTTTGAATTTTTTTTCGTTTGCGGCTTTAATGCATCTGGCAACTATTTTCAAATCAGGATTAAGGTTTTTTGCTGACAATGTAAGATAAAGATTGTCCACATCATCGCTTAAGGCACAAAATACACCATTTGCCCTCTCGATACCTGCTCTTTGCAAAATATGATCATCCGTAGAATCTCCCGCAATGAACAAAAAATCTTCCTCAAGCGCAATTTCTTCTATGGAGTGATCTTTATCAATTACGACATAAGGAAGTTTATTATTTTTGAGCTGGCTGGCTATTTCTAATCCGGTTCTTCCATAACCGCAAAGAATTAAATGATTTTTAAGATTTTTAAGTTTGCTTTCCATTTTTTTCCTGCCAAGTATTTTTTGAAAATTAACATTAACGACGGTGTTTGCAAATTCAGCAGCAATATACAAAAACAATATTACTCCAAATAATATGTAGATAATAGTGAAGATTTTTCCTGTTTCGGAAAGCGGTTTTACGATACCATAACCCACGGTAGCAAGAGTTTCCACGCTCATAAACAATGAATCAAGAAAACTCCATTTTTCTATAAGCATAAACCCCACTGTGCCAAAGATCATAAGTGAAGATAGAATAATCAGGAGTCTTAAAATTATATAAGATGGAAACATTTTTTAGCCTTTTGAGTTTCTCTGATTCTTGAAAAAATCCTTAAGAAGATTTGAACAATCTTCCTCAAGAATTCCACCGCTTATCTCGGGATTAAATTTAATCAAATCGCACATATTTATAGTAGACCCGAAAGCACCATATAATGAATCGTACGCACCAAAAACAATTTTTGGAATCCTGCTGTATAAAATTGCAGCCGCACACATCGGGCATGGTTCAAGAGTAACATAAAGAATAGTATTATTCAGCCTCCAGTTTTTGATTTTTTTAGAGGCTTCTTTTATGACAATAATTTCTGCATGCAAAGTGGCATCGTTTTGAAATTCCTTACAGTTATGTGCTTTTGCAATAATTTCATCATTAAAAACAAGTACAGCCCCGACAGGAACATCTTTGTCAGAGTTCTTGGCTTCTCGCAGCGCAGTTTTCATAAATTTTATATCATAATCATTCATAAAAATTATTATACCAGTACAAGACTGATTTATTATCTTTCAAGGTAATGAATTTAAACAATGTCCAATATAATATACGTTAAGGCGCGAAACAGCATAACTTTCCTACATACAGAAAAGTAAAATTGTGAGGGATGAGAGAAAGTTCTGTTCCTCTATAAAGGTTGGAGCAGAGCTTTGCTGTTTTCTTTTAAAACCCAAAAAACAGAGGAAGTGGCGGGTGGTGAAATTGACTAAAAAAGAATTTTATTTAATAGCAATTATTGTAGTTTACACTTATCTGGCAATTATTTTTCAAATAAATGTAAAAAATTTTGTATCTTTCGAAAGAAATCCGCACTCTAAAATAAGTTTTAATTTATTTGATTAGGTTTTTATGGCTTGAGAAGAATGATATCGGTTTTCAAGTCGAATTTAGGGGTTTCCTGAAATAAAGAATCATGATCATAATTTATTTCAATAATTCTGTATTTGTTATCCGGAGAATTTACCAGTGCAGGCGAACTTATATGATAAATTTCATCCTGTAAAGTAACTTTATCGCCACCATGATAATGACCGGAAATTAACGCAATTACGTTTTTATGATTAGATAACAAATTAAAATATTCTTCAGGATTTCTGACTCTGTGGGTTTTGCTTTCATAAGGCTCGATTAAAGGAAAGTGCTGTACAATTATGGCCTTTTTGTTGTTATTTTTTGTCAGTACTTCATCCAGCCATGCCATAGCTTCTTCCGAATAGCCGCCATGAGAACTTGTGATCGTTCCGCTTAAAACTCCATCCATAACTATAACTACAAAGTCTTTATTCGGGGAAAAATAATAGTAGGTATCATTACTTTTCTGGTTTTTATTATATTTTTTTACTGTTTCAATATATCCACTTTTTGTTAAACCGCCTGATTTGAATATGTCATGATCACCAACACTAATATAGTAAGGTTTATTCAAGGTTTTTACCGTTTCTAAAAACTTTACTAAATCATCTTCATTTGAAATATCTATATTGTCCCCGGAAAATACAACGAAATTAATATCCTGAAGTTTATTTATAGACTCAATGGCGGTTTGCAAAATTTTTAATGAATGTTCAAGGTCTCTGCCTTGATAATTCGAACCGTTTAAAGACAAATGGACATCCGTTACCTGCACAAACTTTAACTGCTCTGCAAAAACCGATGCGGAAAAAGATAATAAAAAACACATTAAAATTAAAAATCTTGTAAAAATTATACGCATTACCAACTCCTAAAAAAATCATTTATGCTTTATTTCAATTAATAATAAACAAGAAAATAAGAAAAATAAAGATTTATTAAGCTACTGGTTCTCTGGTTTTTATGACTTCTTCAATTTTAACCAGCAAATCCCCAAATCTTTTCCTTTGAAGAGCAGAAATTTTAACCGGATTTGGAAGTTCATGCATAAATTTTTCAAGCAAATATTCATCTTCAACAGCATCAATCTTGTTTATAACAGTAATGATAGGCTTTTTATCAGAATCAAGCTGCTTCAAAATATCATAAACAGTACCAATATGCTCATCACAATTAGGATGTATCGGGTCAATTACATGCAAAATAACATCAGCCTGAGTAACTTCTTCAAGAGTTGCCCTAAAAGCTTTAACCAGAGCAGTAGGAAGCCTTTGAATAAATCCGACTGTGTCTGTCAACAAAATATCAGACATTTCAGGAAGTTTTATTTTTCTTGTTGTAGGGTCTAATGTTGCAAAAAGTTTGTTTTCCGCAAGCACATCAGAATTTGACAGTGCATTCAGGAGCGTAGATTTTCCTGTGTTAGTATATCCTACAATTGCAACAACAGGGATGTTGTTTGATGCTCTAAGTTTTCTCTGTTGAGCCCTATGGCTTTTTATTTCGTCAACTTCGCTTTCCAGCGCGTTAATTCTATCTTTGATTCTTCGCCTGTCAATTTCAAGCTTTGTTTCACCGGGACCTCTTGTGGCTATTCCGCCGCCAGTTCCTCCTCCGCCCTGACGGCTAAGAGACAAGCCTGATCCCACAAGACGCGGATAAAGATATTTAAGCTGTGCAAGCTCAACCTGAAGCTTTCCTTCCTTTGTTTTTGCCCTCTGAGCAAAAATATCAAGAATTAATTCTGTTCTGTCTATTGTTTTTACCCCGGAAACAGCCTCAAGATTTTTTTGCTGGCGGGCAGAAAGTTCTGCATCCACTATTACAATATTTGCACCTTTTACTTGAACCATAAGCGCCAGATCTTGTGCTTTACCGCTTCCTAAATAAGTAGAAGAATCAGGAGAATGCCTTTTTTGAGATAATAAGCCTATAACTTCCGCTCCTGCTGTATCTGTAAGCTGTTCAAGTTCTGAAACTGATTCCTTCGCTGAATTTTCTCCAAAATTATCTGTTTGCAAACTGACAAGTATGGCTTTTTCTTTGTTGTCCAAAATTATTACATCTTTATTCGATGCAAATTCTCTTTCGATTTCTTCCAGAAGTTCTATAAAATTTTCTTCACAAGCCTTTCTGACGGTGGTTGATTCAAGTACCCGCCACGATTCCTGCTTTGAGGTAAGAAAAGCTATCTGCATTGAATCAGCAAATTTTACCGTATCACCCCTGCTTTTGCTGTATAATCCTGTAGAATCTACTCCTATACAGGCAACTGCATCAAATCTATATAACGAAAGCGAAGTTAAATCGGCCTTACTTAGAAATTGAATCCCTCCCGGATGAGTATGGACGCACCTTAACCCGCAAAGCCTTGCCTGGCTTTCTCTTGTGTTTTTGAATTTTTCGATATCTACGCTGTTATGATCACCAACGTTGATATTAACAATTTGCCCGCGCCTGTTGATTAAAAGCGCAATTTCTTTATTTATTTCATGGCTGATTTCTGCAACCAATTCCGCCAGCTCAAAAGAAATTATCTGATTAACAGGAACTTTTTTTCTGTATAATCTTTCAAGACGAGCAATTTGCTGCTTTTTTAAACCGGTTAATTTGCCAAAAACTTTAATAATCTAAATCCTCAATAAGTCTTTCCTGTTTTATTTTAGCATTATTAGAGGACAACAGACTATTTTTTTAATAAAAATTATTTGATCGAATTTTATCAACAAATTTTTAATATTTTTCAAGAATAATTGCGTAATCAAAGAGATTTAGGACATTTTTCCGCAAGCAGATTTTATATTTCTATTTTTTTAGATTACTAATTATTTAATATTCCTGATAAAATAAATTTTATAGCGGTCAGAATAGCAATATTTTTTTACGGTTTTTCCAAACAAATAAAAGCTTAAATCAATGAACAAAGATCAATTATTTAAACAAATAGAAGAAATACAGGAATCCGTAAGGCAAATGACTCAGGATGATCTGGAAGAAAACCCTGAAATTGCCAACGAAGAATTTCAGTGTGATTGTTGCGCTGCAATAAAGACATTTGCAGGATCGATGATTTATGAAGATTACAGGCTCTGCAACGACTGCGTTTTGATTGCTGAAGTCGGCTTTGCACTCAACAAAATAAAAACCATTGATGAGTTTATGGAATCAATGGAAGATAAACGGTTTGATACTGTTTACAACGAGCTTTTTGACAATGAGGCATTGAAAGAAAATAATAACTAGAAGGCTCCTGTGCGCAGGGGTTTTCTCTTATAAAGGAGATAGAAATGCAGGAACTAAAAACAGATATAGAAATTAAGGAAGCTCTAACCTTTGATGACATTCTGCTTATACCGCAGGAATCCGATGTTTTACCCAAAGACACCAATATTTCCACAAAACTCACCCGAGAAATCAGTTTAAATATTCCTCTTGTAAGCGCTGCTATGGACACAGTAACCGAATCAAGACTTGCCATTGGCATTGCAAGAGAGGGAGGAATCGGTATTATACACAAAAATATGACTCCTGAAGAACAGGCTATCGAGGTTAAGCGGGTAAAAAAATCAGAAAGTGGCATGATAGTCAATCCTATCACTATGGAACCGGAATTAAAAATCTATGATGCACTTGAGGTAATGAAAAAATACGATATTTCAGGACTGCCGATTACTAAAAATAACAGGCTGGTAGGAATTTTAACTAATCGTGATTTGAGATTTGAAACAAACTTAAATCAACGGATTGAAGACGTAATGACAAAAGAAAACCTTATAACGGCTTCATTGGGCATTAGTCTTGAGGATGCAAAATTTTTACTCCATAAAAACCGTATAGAAAAACTTCCTGTGGTGAATGAAAATTTTGAAATTCACGGATTAATTACAATTAAAGATATAGAAAAAGCTATAAAATATCCTAATTCTTGTAAAGACGCTTTTGGAAGACTAAGAGTAGGTGCAGCAGTAGGAGTTTCTGATGACAGAAATGAAAGACTTCAGGCGCTGATTAATGAAGGTGTTGATATAATTAGCATAGACACCGCACATGGTCATTCAAAGAAAGTGCTGGAATCCGTAAAAGATATTAAATCAACATTCCCGAATGTTCAGCTTATCGCAGGAAATATTGCAACTGCAGAAGCAACGGAAGCTTTAATAAAAGCAGGTGCTGATGCGGTAAAAGTCGGTATTGGACCTGGTTCTATCTGTACTACAAGAATAGTTGCAGGAATTGGAGTCCCTCAAATCACTGCTATTATTGATTGTTGCAAAATAGCAAACAAATATGACATCCCTGTAATTGCTGATGGCGGTATTAAATTCTCTGGTGATATGATAAAAGCCCTTGCAGTAGGTGCAAAAACTGTCATGATAGGAAATCTCTTTGCAGGAACAGAAGAAAGCCCGGGAGAGACCATACTTTATCAGGGAAGAAGCTATAAAATGTATAGAGGAATGGGTTCAATAGGTGCTATGAAACAAGGAAGCAAAGACAGATACTTCCAGAATGATACTGAAAGTGAAGTCAAACTCGTTCCTGAAGGCATAGAAGGAAAAGTTCCATATAGAGGAACTCTATCTTCTAATATTCATCAGCTTTTAGGCGGTTTAAAATCAGGTATGGGCTATGTAGGCGCGAGAAATCTCGAAGAATTGAGACAAAAAGCTAAGTTTGTGAGGATTTCTAATGCGGGATTAAAAGAAAGCCACGTGCATGACGTAACTATCACAAAAGAATCCCCTAATTACAGACTGAATTAATACTCTATTTCATTTGTGAATAAACATACTTAAAGGAGTAAATAAATATATGACTGTTGCAACAGCTTTAGATAAAATTTTAATACTGGATTTCGGCTCGCAGTACACGCAGCTAATCGCAAGAAGAATCAGAGAACACAGCGTATATTGCGAAATTCACCCTTTTAATTATGATATGGAGCAAATTAAAAAGTTTAACCCTAAAGGAATAATTCTTTCCGGCGGTCCTTCAAGTGTTTATGACAAAGACTCTCCTATGGTTTCACAGGAGTTATTTGATTTAGGAATTCCTGCTCTCGGAATTTGTTACGGAATGCAGCTTATGTCTCATGTGCTGGGTGGAAAAGTCGAATGTTCCAACGAAAGAGAATACGGAAGAGCCAGTATTAATATAAATAAAAATGCAGGGCTTTTTAACGGATTTAATTCCTCTGAAAATCTTGATGTTTGGATGAGTCACGGCGATAAAGTTACAGAAATTCCCGAAGGCTTTATTACAATTGCCTCCACAGAAAACTGTCCTTATGCAGCGGTAATGAATCCGGAGCTTAATTTTTGGGGTGTACAGTTCCATCCTGAAGTTGTCCACACAAATCAAGGCGAAAAAATTCTTGGCAACTTTCTGTTTTCTATCTGTAAATGTTCTTCTAACTGGAATATGAAAAGCTTTATAGAAACACAGATTCAAGAAATAAGACAAAAAGTTGGTAACAAAACAGTAATTTGCGGATTAAGCGGAGGCGTAGATTCTTCGGTAGCTGCTGTTCTTTTACACAAAGCTATAGGAAGCCAGCTTAAATGTATTTTTGTAAATAACGGGCTTTTAAGAGAAAATGAAGCTGAAAAAGTACAGAAAGTCTTTAGAAACAACTTTCAAATAGATTTAATATATGTAGACGCTGAAGAAAGATTTCTAAACAAACTCAAAGGAGTTTCAGAGCCTGAGAAAAAAAGAAAAATTATCGGCTATGAGTTTATAGAAGTCTTTGAAGAAGAAGCAAAAAAGATAAAAGACGCCGAATTTCTTGCACAAGGCACTCTTTATCCTGATGTAATAGAAAGTGTCTCTTTTAAAGGACCTTCTGCAACGATAAAAAGCCACCATAATGTTGGCGGACTCCCCGAGAAAATGAAACTTTCACTTGTCGAACCTTTTAGAGAGCTTTTTAAAGACGAAGTAAGACTTGTCGGCAAAGAGCTTGATATGCCCGATGAAATAGTTTACAGGCATCCTTTTCCCGGACCGGGCTTAGGCATAAGAGTTCTCGGAGATGTTACAAAAGAAAAACTCAATATTTTAAGAAAAGCGGATGCTATCGCACTTGAAGAAATAAAAAAAGCAGGCATTTACAACAAAATCTGGCAAGCTTTTGTAGTTCTTTTGCCTGTAAAGTCAGTTGGAGTCATGGGAGACGAAAGAACTTACGAAAACACAGCCGCTGTAAGATTTGTTGACAGCATAGACGGGATGACGGCAGACTGGTCAAAAGTCCCTTACGAAGTTCTTTCAATAATTTCTAACAGAATTATTAATGAAGTAAAAGGTATAAACCGCGTAGTTTATGATATTACATCAAAACCCCCCGGCACTATTGAGTGGGAATAAACTATTTATTACGCGGTCGGCGGTAAAACAAGAGTTCTTGCTGCAAGTTCTTTATCAAGCATATACATTCCACCCGGCGCATCTTTCATGAGTTTGAGTTTTCTTATAATTTCAGTTGAGTTGGACTCTTCCTCGATTTGTTCTGTTACAAACCATTGTAAAAAGATGTTTGTGGCGTGGTCTTTTTCTTCAAGAGCCGCATCTACGAGCTCATTAATTGAAGCTGTAATAAAAAGTTCATGTTCCAGAGAATTTTCAAAAGCAGCAAGAGGGGAAGCCCAATCTGTCTGAGGTTTTTCAATCTGCTCAAGAACAACTTTTCCGTTTCTTTCTTGAATAAAATTATAAAATTTTTCGGCATGAAGCATTTCTTCTTTTGCCTGAATATTCATCCAGTTTGCAAAACCCAACAAATCAACCGACTGAAAATAAGCAGACATTGACATATAAAGATACGCCGAGAAAAATTCTTTATTTAGTTGTTTGTTTAATTCTTTTTCTATTCTTGATATAAGCATTGTTTTTCTCCTATTTTTCTAACTTCCATAAACCATGCAAGTTGCAATACTCTCTTATAACAATATTTTCAGCCTGTATGTTAAATACGGCTTCAGGTTTTTCGTGTGGTTTTAAATACTGTCGATAGATTTTACCGTCGGCAATTATTTCAATCCATTCTACATAATGTTCTTCTAACATAGGATGGGCTACGTTGCCAACCGACACTTTAACACCATTGGGGATAACTTCTATAATAGGAACATGTTTTTCGATAGCCGCATCGGTTGCGTTTTCTTTTAAAAGCCTCATAGGAGTATTACAGCAAACAAGCGTCCCTGCTCCTCCGCCAAGTACTTCAATAATTATTCCGCAATGATCGCATTTGTAGACATCAAATCTTTCAGCCGTCATTTTATACCTTCCTTTGCTTTATTAAAGTTGTTTTAATTGACTTTTAAGTATAATTCAATAGTTTACGTTCTACGACAAATTTAATGTTTATTTAATTTTTATTCGACGTTTTTTCCCAGCATACTGGTAAGCCTGAACAGAGTATCGGATTTATCGTATTTATCAAAGTGAATGTTAATTATAGTAAAGCTTTCAGTATTATTTTCCGCTTTTTGCAAAGCATCTTCAAACTCTTCTTCTGTGTTAACTTCAAGCCCGAGACCTGCCCCGACTATTTGAGGGAATAAATGATAATTCCAATTTTGAATATCATTGTATTTACCGTCTTTTAAGAATCTTTGGGTTGTATAGCCATTATTATTAAGTACGAAAATTATTGGTTTTAAGTTATAACGGGCAAAACACGAAAGTTCATGACCTGTCATCTGAAAAGCCCCGTCTCCGACAATTACTATAGGTCTTAAATCAGGGTTTTTTATCAAAACACCTAAAGTTGCAGGTATGGCATAACCCATTGATGTGTAAAAAGCAGGACCTAAATATACAGAATCTTTTGGGATTTTTAGAGTTGCAGAACCGAATAAACAATCGCCAACATCGCAAATAACAGGACTTCCTTCAGGAATAAAAGTATTTAACCTATCAAAAAATCTTTTTATTTTCATAGGCGTTTCAGATTGAGCAATATATTCATCAAGTTTGTTGTTTTTTGTTATTTCAGGAAGAAATGAATCTTTTTTCTGTTCTCTGTCAGACTTAAATTCTTGAGCAAGTCTTTGTATAAATTCTCCAAGATCTATATCTTTAAAATAATGGTGTTTGATAAAAAACTCATCCGCGGAAGCATAAATTGTTTTGGAAATATTTAATTCGGCTGTTCCTGTATCAGTATCAGTCATCAAAGCACCCAAAATAATTGTGCAATCGCTTTCTTCCATATATTTTATTACTTCAGGTTCGGCCATTTTTCCCATATAAACCCCGAGGAACTGCGGATGCGATTCAGCAACAACAGATTTTCCGAGAATATTTGTTACGTAGGGATAACCGGTATTTTCAAGAAGTTTTAGAAATTCTTTTTCAAGACCATATCTTCTTATTTCGACACCGCCTAAAATAACCGGTTTTTTTGCAGCTTTAATCATTTTTACCGCTTCTTTAAGCGCTTCGCTAAAAATTTCATTGTTTTTTGAAGAAATTATTTCTTTTTTTGGAGGAGGGATAAGACATTTTGAATGAATCATATCTCTTGGAAATTCTATATATACAGGTCTTTTATGCTTTATACATGCAGCTATAACCCTGTCTATTTCATAAGGAGCGCTATAAGTATCATCTAACACGCATTGCGCAACAGTTACTTCTTTAAAAATATTGAGCTGCGAATTAAAATCTTTTATTGAGTGGTGAAGAAGGTAATCATTATTTCTTTCATTAACTCCGGGAGCTCCGCTTATTACTATTAAAGGGGCTTTTTCTGCATAAGCTCCTGCTACGGCGTTTACAGTATTAAGTCCTCCGACACAATAAGTTACACATAGCGCACCAAGCCCGTTTACACGAGAATACGCATCTGCTGCAAAAGCTGCACCCTGCTCTGAACATGTTCCAACGGTTTCCAACGAACTTTTTTCAAGCTCGCCAAAGAATTTAATGACATAATCACCGGGTATTCCAAAAATATGTCCAATCCCCGCTTTTTGAAGACTTTGGATAAGATATTCACTTATAGTTATTTCCATTGTCATAATTTATTTATCCTTTTTTTGATTTATTTTATAAAGCATGAAAAAATTAATATCATAAAAATTAATTAACATGAATTGTTTATTTGTTTTGAGGTAAATAAAAAAGAAGAAATGATTGGTTTGAATAATTCAGTTGGAATAGTTGAAACAAAATATTTTTCGTTTGATGAAAAAATAAATCTTGAAAACGGTCTGGATTTTGGTCCGATTACTGTTGCTTATGAAACTTATGGCGAACTTAACGAAGACAAAAGCAACGCTATCCTCGTCTTGCATGCACTTTCAGGAGATGCACATGCGGCAGGCTACCATTCATCGGAAGACAAAAAACCCGGCTGGTGGGATAATATGATAGGTCCTGAAAAAGCTTTTGATACAAACAAATATTTTATAATCTCTTCAAATTTTCTCGGAGGCTGCAAAGGCACAACAGGTCCATCTTCTATAAACCCTGAAACAGGTAAGCCTTACGGGACAAGCTTTCCTGTAATAACAGTTGAAGATATGGTTAAAGTTCAAAAAAAACTTATAGATTTTTTCGGAATAAAAAAACTTTTGAACGTTGCGGGCGGCTCTATGGGAGGAATGCAAGCTTTAGAATGGGCTATTCAGTATCCTAATATGGTTAAATCTTGCGTTGCAATAGCTTCTGCAAGCAGATTATCAGCTCAAAACATTGCTTTCAACGAAGTCGGCAGAAATGCAATAATTTCTGATCCTAACTGGAAAAATGGCAATTATTATGATTCTGAAACTCCTGCAACAGGTCTTGCTCTTGCCAGAATGATAGGACATATTACTTACTTAAGCGAAGAATCTATGCACCAAAAATTCGGCAGAAAGCTTCAGGACAAACTAAAGCCTGATTTCAACTTTGATATTAATTTTCAGGTGGAAAGTTATCTGCGGTATCAGGGACAAAGCTTTGTAGACAGGTTTGACGCGAATAGTTATTTATATATAACAAAAGCTATGGATTATTTTGATCTTCACCAAAAATACGGCTCACTTGCACATGCCTTTAAGGACAGCAAGTCCAAATTTTTATTTATTACCTTTTCTACGGATTGGCTTTTCCCTCCGGAAGAGCTTAAAAACACTGCAAGGACTCTCATGAGCCTTGAAAAAGAAATCACTTACTGCAATATTGATTCACCTTACGGACATGACTCCTTTCTTTTGGAAGTTGAAGACCAGACAAAGATTTTGAAAAACTTCCTTAAAGGTGTTAATGCTTAAAACGGCTATTTTATAAACCCTGATACTCAAAGCATGAAATTTATGTAAATTTATATTAAGAAATATAAAATAATGGTAGAATAAAAATTTTCTACCATTATTTTATATGCCCTATATTTTAATAAATAATTTAAAAATTTTTGAATTTTATTAGCAATTTTTTCCTTGGAGATACTTTCTATATTTAGATAACAAAAAAATCAATAAATTAAAGAAAGGAAAACCAAATGACAATTCTAGAAGCCGTAAAGGGTATGTACAAAAACATTAAATCTCCCCCCCCCCGACTTTTACAACATTCTTTTACATGGGTTGATAGTCAATCGCCAGTAATAAAAAATTTAGAAAAAGACTTTTTTGAAATTGTAACTAAATGTCCTCCAAAAACAAAACGCACCCAAGAACTATATTGTACAAGTCCCGAAAAATCATTTAATGCAATTAGAACGATTTTAGAGTACCCTAACAGAGGGAAATACAGAAAAAATGAACAAAATTTGCTAGACTTATTAACAGGATTAAGCAAAAAATATCCTGAAATGATTCTCCATGAAATCAATAAGATACCAAGTAGATTATCATTATTATCAAAAAAAGTTTTGTCTTAAATATTATAAAAGTTTTTTATAGAAAGAGTTGATTTTGACAAAATGGCTAAAACGATATAAATGTTTATATCGTTTTAGCCAAGCTTTTATTTATTTAGTTCTTTAATTTAATTTTGAATATTCAATAAGTTTTTCAATGTTTTTATTCCAGCCTGAATTCCAGTTTTTTAGAATTATATCGGCCGGAGTTTTTTCTTGTTCAACTAATTCTTTTAATTTTTCAAGATAAACAGTTTCCTCTGCGGTTTCCGGATCAGAAAGAAGAGAAAACTCCGCTATATTAACTAACTCTTTTGCCAAATCGGCAATTTTTATCCCTTTTACTGTAGTTTTAAGACCCAATTTTGGTACGGAATGCCTTATTTCTTCCAATTCATGCCAATTGAAATCTTTTACTAAATCCCATGCCTGATACATAGCAGTTTCGTTATACAAAATTCCTTTAACCATAGCAGGAAGAGCAAAAATCATGTCTTTTCTCTGACAGTCGCAATTTCTTATTTCAATAAAATTTTTCAATCTAACATCAGGAAATACTGTTGACATGTGCAAATCCCAATCATCAATGTTAGCAGTAAATTCCGAAAGACCGTTATTGTAAAACTCCCTAAAAGTAAGATGTGTAGCATTTATAATAGCGTTATTTCTTTCTATAAAAAACATAGGTACGTCTAAAAGATATTCCGCGTAATCAGCAAAAGAAAAATCTTTTTCAAATATTTTTTTACTTATAAGCCCGCATCTGTCATTATCTGTATTTAGCCATGCAGAAGCCCTATAAGACTTATATCCTGTTTCTTTTCCTCCTCTAATAGGGGAATTTGCGAACATTGCAGTAATTATTGGCGAAATTGCAAGAGAAACTCTGATTTTATTTACCGCATCTTCTTCTGATTCGTAGTCAATAGATGTTTGGATTCCAGCTGTCTCCCTCATCATAACAAGAGCCTTATCTCCTTTTTTAGGAAGATACTCTGTCATTATTTCATAGCGTTTTTTGGGAATTATTTTTATATCATCAAAGGTGGAAACAGGCTGAATTCCGTATCCAATCCAATCAATACCAAGTTTTTCACCGATAATAGCTGTTTTTTGGTTATATTCCTCAATTTTAGAAGCTATTTCCGAGATTTTTTTATACGGATATGTGCTTATTTCTGTTTGACAGCCCGGTTCAAGAGATATATACGCAAATTCCTCTTTTAATCCCAACAGATTATCGTTTATAATAACTTCTTCCATTTCGCTAAAAGCTTTATAACCGGATAAAAAGCAGTTAATTCCCTTTTCTCCTGAATATGGAACAGCTCTGTAACTTTTAGAATCCACCGCCAATTTTTCAAACTCAAGACCTATTCTGAAATTCTCTTTAGACTTGCAGCCGTTTTTAAATAATTCAGTAAATTGGGATTTATCGTAAATCATATTTGCCTTTATTAATTGATTTCTTTTATTTGATTAATTTTTATTGTTAAATAATACATTATCATAAAACATAAAACTCTTAGTAAATAAGGCTAATTATTTTGAATTATATCCAAAGAGCAAAACAATTTAAGACAAAAAAGCGTTTAGGGCAAAATTTTCTGGTTAATGAAAAGATTATTCAAAAAATTATTGATGAAGCCGCTTTAAATTCTGATGATACAGTTATTGAAATAGGAGCAGGGGCGGGTTTTGTAACAGAAAAACTTGCAGAAATTGCCAAAAAAGTTATAGCCATTGAGCTTGACGAAAATGCAATTGAGGTCTTACAAGCACTTCCCTGCAAAAACATTGAACTAATTCATCAAGACATATTAAAAACAGACATTTCAAAACTTATAGAAAGCCCCGTTAAAATCATAGCAAATATTCCGTACTATATAACAAGCCCTATTATAGTGCATTTACTGGGAGAAATTGATGATTTTAACAATAAAAACAGGCAGTGCATAAAAGAAATCATTTTAATGGTTCAATATGAAGTTGCAAGAAGAATTATAGCAAATGAAAAAAGCCCTTCAAAAGATTATGGACTGTTATCCATACTTGTAAATTTTTGGGCAGAAACAGAACTTATATGCAAAGTTCCCTCAAAGAGTTTTTATCCCGCTCCAAAAGTAGATTCTGCACTTATAAAATTCAAAATAAGACAAAAACCTATTATCGATCTGGAAAATCCGAAACTTTTCAGGAAAATAATTAAAGCAGCTTTTGGAACAAGAAGAAAAACCCTAAAAAATGCCCTTTTGCAGGGCGGATTTTCCGGTGAAGTTCTCTCAAAAGCCTTTGAAGAAAGCGGAATTATTCCTGACAGAAGGGGAGAAACTCTTTCAATGCAGGAATATAAAATTTTAACAGATTGTATTAACCGGTTATTAAACAGGTAATTATGAAAATTCAAGTTAAAACCCCTGCAAAAATAAATCTGAGTCTTGAAATCCTCAAAAAAAGAGCAGACGGTTTTCATGAAATTCAGAGCATAATGCAGACGGTGAGTCTCTATGATTATTTGACTATAGAAGTTGAGCAGGTATCAATTTGTCTCACAGGCAAAGAACTTGGCGATTTTGGAGATGATTTGAAATCTTTAAGAAAGTCTTCGATAAATCATTATAAAAAAAATATACAGGGACAAAAATTAACCCATTCTTATTTAGGAGAAATTCAATTCAGCAATAAAGGAATTAAAAAAGTAATAAACTCGAGTGCTGATATAACAAAGTTAAAAATTTTACCGAAATTAAAAGAAATAATTGAAAAAGGCGAAGTAAGTGAACTGCATCAGCCTCTGAAAACCAGAACTGATGGAATCGTTGGTTTCAGATACATTAAGGCATCCATTAATCTGAATGGAGAAAACAAAACAGTTATTGTTAATATAGCCAAAAACACATTTGGACATTTATTTTACAATTTAAATTATGAAACCAAAATCGTCGATGCTTTACCTGCCGGAACAAGGGCAGGGTCATCGACGATTTCTAAACATATTATATCAGCTAATAATAAAAATTTAAACCCTCCTCAAAACGTCATTGAATTATCCGGAAATTCCGACTTGATACCTTACGATAATAATAATTTGGTTTATAAGGCTGCGGAATTATTTTTACAAAAAGCTGATTTAAACGGTTATAAAGTCAAGATTCATATAGAAAAAAATATTCCTGTAGCGGCAGGCCTAGCCGGAGGAAGTTCAAATGCGGCAGGCACTTTATGGGGATTAAACCGGCTTTTTGATAATATTTTAAACGCTTCAGAAATTCACAACCTTGCTTCTCAAATGGGTTCCGATATTAATTTTTGTCTTGAAGGAGGAACACAAGTTGCAACTTCAAGAGGAGAACTTTTATCAAAAATTTCAACACCTGATTTGAATATCGCAATAATAAAACCAAAAAATCTTTTTATTTCGGCCAAAGAAGCCTATACAAAATATGCCGCGCTTCCTCAAAAACCTGGAATCAAAGGACTTGAAAAAATGAAATCGGCTATTTGTGAAAATAATTCAAATAAAATTGCCCTGCTTTTAAAAAACCACATTGAAGAAGCTATTTTGCCGGATTATGCCGAGATTAAAGAAATTAAAGATTATTTGACTCAAAAAGGTTGCAAAAATAGCCTGATGTCAGGAAGCGGACCTTCTGTTTTCGGCATTTACGAAGGAGAAATTGATTTATCTGATGCTAAAGCTGGCTGGAAGTGCTTTAAAACAAAATCAATTAATTTCGGACTCCTCGATAATAAGTAAAATGCCCTTATTGTTTATTATTTTTTCTGATAAAAGCAAGCCAAGTCGTTTTTAAATTGAGATATAAAACAAAAGGAATTAATAATATCAGAATTAAAAAAGTTACTTTTGGACTTATAAAAGCAAAAATGCCTGCTATTAATAGCATAATAATGCTGGCTTTACTGATAAAAGAAAGGTCGGCATTTTCTTCTACAATTGGTAAAGCATATTCTTTATTGTATTTGTTTTTATAATAACTGCCTACCACTATAATAATTATCATTAAAATCAAATTGGTCATAAAAAAACACTTTATTCGTTAACGGCTCTGGCATCAAATCCCTTGCTTTTAAGTTCCTGAATAAGACTTTCAGCTTTTGCAGGGTCCGAAAAAGATCCTACCTGAAGCACGTACCTGCCGTTTTTTTCCTTAATAAACGGTGCAACGTTTAAATCCATTTCAATTAAAGTATCAGAAACAAGTCTTGCTTGCATAGGAGTGGCGTAGCTTCCTAAGACGACTTTGGACATGGTTACAGGTTTTGCCGTTTCCCCTGCATATTGTTGAGAAGGTTGTGGTCTTGGCGGAATATTTGCTATAGCCGCAGATTTTACAACTTTATTAGGTGTTTTTTGAGGTGGGAGAGCTTTTGTATAATTATCGGGAACATTATAATCAGGATTATTTGCTTCAGCAGGAATAGAGTCCTGCGGTTCCTGCGGATCATCTATTACAGAGTCTTCATCAACAACATTTTGTTGAGCAGAAGAAGTTTGCTGGTCCTGAGCTTTCTGATCTTTAGCAGGAATTTCCATTTTTAATTTTGGAGGAGCTGCATCTTCTTCCTGTTCAATAGAACTAAGGCGGGGATCAATCCTTCCTTTAAAATCATTGCTTGTTACTGAATCCATCGAATGTTCATCTGTAAGCGCAGGGATATTAACTTGAGGGGTTAAAATTGGCAATAATACAGTAAAGGCAAAAAAGAAAACTATAAAAGTTCCTAAAAATGTAAAAATTAAAGGTTTTAAATTGTTTTTATTTTGCAAATTATCTTTGCTCTTTGATCTTTTATCAATTTGTTTAGTGTTCATGTTTTAAAAAACTCCTCGAACTTTGCAGGAAGCATTTATTATTTCATCACATTCTTTACAGTAATTTAGCATAATTTGTTGTGCAATTTCTTCATGATTTTTAATATTCATCTCTGATTCAAGACCTGCAGCCTTTACAGGTGCATCAACCGAATCAATGTTTATTCCCAGATGAATTAAAACTGAATTCAAAGACTTTCCCGCAATAGAAACTGACAACTTTCCATTATTATAAAACAAATCATCGCCATTTCGTATTAATTTATCATTATTTGTCAAATTAGACCCAATGACTTCTCCGGCAATACTTACAAGTAGTCTTTGCCTCAAAACTCCTTCAACAAGAGCAATATTAAAATGTTCCACGATAAAATGAACCATTTTTTTACTATAAATAGGGCTGTTTGAAAGCACATCGGAAATATCAACCATTTCAGGAAGTTTAACTTCACATTCCCCTATAAAGCCAACAACAGCATCTCCCTTAATATTAAAATTTTTGTATATCCAGTGAGGCGCGAGTTCTTTTCCTGTGTAACAAATTTCATGTTCTATAAATTTTGATTTCATAAAAATCCAATATTATCTTTTACATTTTCTTTCCTGATAAAAACATTTTACCGCAACAAAAAGATAACAAAAAGTTTTTTATAAATTAGTTGCAGATTTCCCTCCGATTATTTAAAAATCTGCTACAATTTAATTGAGTAAACTATTTAAATAAATGTCTGATTATGTTTCAAAGAAAAAAAGGAAATGCTTTTGGCTTAATTATTATAGTATTTTTAGCCATCGTAATAATTTCTTTAATAACAAATAACTCCAAAAATAATAATCTCTCTAAATCACAATTAAAAATCCCCGCTGAAGCAGGGTATGTAAATGATTTTGCGGGTGTAATTTCAATTGAAAATAAAAATAATTTAGATTCTTATCTTAAACAACTTGATAAAAAAACGGGTGCAGAAGTAGCCGTTATTACTCTTCCCTCGCTAAAAGGCAATAGTATTGAAGATGTTGCTCTTGATACAGGTCGCAAATGGGGAGTCGGTAAAAAAGGAAAAAACAACGGTGTTGTTATTCTTGTTGCAACAGGCGATAAGAAAATGCGCATAGAAGTAGGTTATGGTCTTGAAGGAATAATCCCCGACGGTAAAGCAGGGAGAATCAGAGATGATTACATGATTCCGTTTTTTAAACAGGGAGAAACGGAAAAAGGGATTATTAACGGAACTTTTGCTATAGCTTCTGAAATTTCAAAAGCTTATAATGTTACAATGCCTTCCGAGTTTAATTCTTTATCAAATTTGCCGTCATCTTCTCAAACAAATCCGGAAAAAACATCAGGCTCGGATATTTTTATATTTTTAATATTTATAATTCTTTTTATCGTTCTGCCGCGCAGAGGTCTTTTCATAGGAGGCTACACCAACTACGGAGAAGGTTTTGGTGGAAGCTCAAGTGGTTTTAGCGGTTTTGGCGGTGGTGGTTTTGGTGGCGGCGGCGCTTCAGGAGGCTGGTAAATTATGAGCAGTACAATTTTAGTTAAAGACTTAAAAGATATTTATGGCGAAAATCTTCTTTCGGTAATACTTTACGGTCAAAATACAGATAGTGAACAATATAAAGAGGAATCAGGGCAAAACATTATCGTTATTTTCAATAAGCTGGAAGCTTCTGACATAAAAAATGCCATTGTGGCAATAAAAAAATGGATAAAAGCGAAAAATGCTCTCCCTATTATTATGAGCGAAAGCGAATGGCAGAATTCGGCAGATGTTTATCCCATAGAGTACATCGAAATTAAAAATAATTATGAAATTCTTTACGGTAAAAATGTTGTAGATCCTATATCTGTTTCAAAATATGACTTGAGGCTTCAATGCGAATATGAAATCAAAAATCTTCTTGTGAGAATAAGACAAATTTATCTTGGAAATAGTGATAATCCCAAGTTTATTGTAAAAAATCTGGAAGAACTTTCCTCAAAGCTTATCAGAATTTTAAAATCAGCGTTACATCTTTTTGATGTCACGGCTCCAGATGAATACAGCGAAGTCATACAAAAAATAGCCGAAAAAGCAAAGTTTGACGGAGAAATTTTTGTTGAAATACTATCCGCAAAGGAAAACAAAAGAAAATTCACGCCGCAAAAAATCGAAGGGCTTGTACAAAGGGCTGTAAATAGTACGGATCTGCTTTATAAGTTTATAAATGATGTAGAAATAGGAGAATAAAAAATGAAAAGAAAAGGCGCTTTAAATACTGTTTTGATAGTTTTAGGAGTAATAGGACTTCTATTAGTGATTACTTTTATGAATTTTATAGGAATTTATAACAGACTTCAAACTCTCGATGAATCGGTCAACTCTAATTGGAGTCAGGTAGAAAACCAACTGCAAAGACGTGGCGACTTAATTCCAAACCTTGTAAGTACAGTTAAAGGCTACGCAAAACACGAAAAAGACATTTATATTTCTGTGGCTGAATCAAGATCAAAGCTTTCAGGTGCAATTAAATCAGGAAATATGAAACAAATCGGTCAGGCAGAAGGCGAAATGTCTGGAGCTCTTTCAAGATTGCTTGCAATATCTGAAAATTATCCTCAACTTAAAGCTGACAGAGTTTTTATTAATCTTCAGGATGAACTTGCCGGAACAGAAAATAGGATTGCCGTTGCAAGAAAGGATTTTAACGACAATGTTCAGATTATAAACGGCCAAATAAGAGTTTTCCCGACAAATATTGTTGCAGGAATGATCGGAATTGAAAAAAGAGAATATTTTCAGGCTGATGAAGCTAAAAAATCCTCTCCAAACGTGCAATTTTAAGAAAATATAAATCATAAAAAAGAGATGCTTTTTCTCATCTCTTTTTTTATGCAGAAAATAAGTTTACAAGCTGTCTTGTTAAAATCAAAACCGCCTTGTCAAACAAGCCGTTTACGATTTTAACCGCAGTCCTTAAAACGAGCCTATCAAACTTGTATATCTCGATTTTTATATTTTTAACAAGATAGGCTCTTAAATAATTGTAAATTTATGTAAAATTTAAGGCGGCAAAATAGCAATTTTTTCTTTTACAGCACTTTAACTAATTGGAAAGAAGTCAATTAAAGCATCGGAGAAAAAATGATGAATAACTTGGTTCTGAATACACCAACATTTAGAACAAATATAAGATCAATAAATAATACTCCTAAGCAGCCTTTAAAAGTGGGATTTAAAGGTAGTGAAGATGAAGCTGAAAAAGATAAACTGGACCTTTCCACTTCAAAAAAAGTAAAAGAAGAATCTGATAATGAAGTAAAAGAAGAAAAATCTTCAAAAAAAGCAAGCGAAGAAGAATCTGATGACGAAGTTAAAAGCGAAAAACCTTCAAAAAAAGTAAAAGAAGAATCTGATAATGAAGTAAAAAAAGAAAAATCTTCAAAAAAACATGTTAAAAAAGATAATATAAATTGGCAAGAAGCGGCAAAGAATTTTGGCAAAGGTGCAATATCTCCGGCAACTACTTTGATTTCCAGTCCGACTAATATGGCGGTTGGTGCTGGTGCTATTGCAGGGATAACATTTTTGAATGCCAAATGCAAAAATGCAAAGGGACACAGTCCAGTAGGAATATTGCTTGTGGCGTTCGGTCTTGCAACCGGTGCATATCAGGCATATAAAGGTATTCGCAAATTTAATAAGGCTAAAGATCATATCGAAAAAGAAAAATCTTTTTATGATATTGGGGCAGGTACTTGTATTGGCGGTATTTCCGTATATTCTGCAAATTCGGCTCTAACTTCAGCCGGCATAAATACAGGAAAAAATCTTAATATTATTGAAGCTACATGGCAAAGTATTAAAAATATTCCAAACGCTTTTCAGGAAATCCTTTCTAACGTAACCAAACCTGGATTTGTCCGTGGAGCAGCGGCAGCCGCAGGAATAGGAGGTGCAGCACCAGAAATTACAGATACTGTTGCCAGTACAGAAGGTGATTCGGTCGCTGAAGATGTAGCAAGAATAGTACAAGATGTAGAAGCCAGGATGACAGAACTAACCGCTGAGCATGCCCCCAATATAGCCGCAGCAAGAAAAGGCATAGCAAAGGCTATAGTAACAGATGCTCTGGAACAAGGGACTTCTATTACAGAGGCTACAAAAGCAGCAATAGATGGAGCAATGACTCCTCTTAATCCTGAAGTCTTGCAAAAAATAGCTAAAATAAATGAAACTATAAATAGAAAAAAAGAAGCAGATGCAGCAATATCTTCAATGGTCGCTGTTCTTAAACCTTCTATATCTCAAGGTGACTCGTCAGACGGGTTATCAAATGAACCCGCTGCACAAAATTATGATTCCAATGAATATTGATTTCAGTTATTAACAAGTAAGAAAAATACTGCATGGTTTCAAAAAAATAATATTTCATGACTATTGCCCGTCAAGTGTGGACAAAAGAATACTTGACCTGACTTTTTTTGAGCCATATCATGAACATGATTTTTCATAAGGTTTTAAGTCATGCATAATGAAAAACTTTCATCAGAAGAACTGTTTAATCCAAAGTTTGATAAAATTGGCTATATTCAGGTTTACACCGGTGATGGCAAAGGAAAAACCACTGCCTCTCTCGGGTTAACAATGAGAGCATTAGGTCGAGGTTGGAAAGTTCTTATTGTCATGTTCGCCAAAGGCGGGAATGGATATGGAGAGTTGTTTTCTTTCAGAGAACTCAGCCCGAAACTTATGAATCAGTTAAAAATAATTCAGGCAGGAATAGACAGAATTGTCTATAAAAACAATCTCTCTGATGAAGATAAAAACGCTGTTAATTACGGCTGGAAAGCAGCACAACAGGCTGCAGCGTCAGGAGAGTTTGATCTTATCGTGCTTGATGAAGCTAACATTGCTATAGAGCTGGGGTTAATAAGTCTTGAAGAAATGAAAGATTTTCTTAAAAATAAACCGGAGGCTCTTGAAATTGTTCTTACAGGTAGGCATGCCCATCCTGAGATAATAAAACTGTCGCATCTTGTTTCGGAAATCTGCCCTATTAAACATTATTGGGACATAGGTGTTACTGCACGCAAAGGTATTGAATACTAAAAAGCTGTTAATGCTATATATATTTATATAACAACAAACGTATACAAATTATTAACAAATGTAAAATATATAAAAACCGAAAATATAGGGGTTATTTTATAAAAAATTTGGGAATTCTATATATAGTAGAGGCAGTAACTAAATTTAGAGGTTAGGAATGGCTAAAGTTTTAATTGTTGATGATTCTACAGTACAGAGAACTATTTTAAAGAAGTTCCTCGAAAAAGAACAACATGAAATTATTGGCGAGGCAAAAAATGGGCAAGATGCGGTAGCCTTGTACAAAGACTTAAATCCTGATATTGTTCTGCTTGATATAGTTATGCCGGACGCCAACGGTATTGCTATTTTAGATCAAATAATAAATCAGGACGAAAATGCAAATGTTATTATTTGTTCTTCAACGGCGTTGAGAAACCTGATAATTGAATCAATTCAAATTGGAGCAAAAGGTTTTCTTGTAAAACCGATAACCTCTGAGACGCTTTTAAAAACTATTAATAAAATTATGCACATGAGTAAAATCCCTCAAAATCTTAAGAACAGATTTTGCTCTTAACAAGACGGTTTTTACAATAATTATCGGTTTATTTATTCAAAAAAGCTTTGTGCATTTCTCGGAGCTGCTTTAATTTATCACGAATTTCTGCAGCTTTTTCAAAATCAAGAATTTTAGCGGCGGAATGCATTTCTTTTTCAAGTTTTTCTATTATTTTGGGAAGATCGCTTATTTTTGCGTCTATTTCAACCATTTTTTCTGCAATAACATCTTCCAGACTGCGAAAACTGTTTACCATCTCTAAAAGATTGTTAGAAAGGGGTTTAACAATAGTTTTAGGTGTAATATTATTGATTCTGTTATATTCTTTCTGAATTTCTCTTCTTCTATCGGTTTCTTCAGTGGCTTTTTTGATGCTGTTAGTAATTTTATCGGCATACATTATAACTTTTCCGTAAGAATTTCTTGCGGCTCTTCCCACTGTCTGAATAAGGCTTGTTTCCGACCGCAGAAAGCCTTCTTTGTCAGCATCCATAATTGCAACAAGGGTTACTTCCGGCAAATCAAGACCTTCCCTTAAAAGATTTACCCCGATTAGGACATCAAATTCCCCAAGCCTCAAATCTCTAAGGATTTGCACTCTTTCAAGAGATTGAATTTCGCTGTGCAAATATCTTACCCTGATTCCAAGCTGTAAAAAATAATCCGTAAGGTCTTCAGACATTTTTTTGGTTAAAGTGGTAATAAGTATGCGCTCTTTTTTGTCAGCTCTTTTTTTGATTTCCACAATTAAATCATCAACCTGATTGTTTATAGGGCGAATATCAATTTCCGGATCGATAAGCCCTGTAGGTCTAATGATTTGCTCGACCACCTGTTCGGAAATACCCAGTTCATATTCCGCCGGTGTCGCAGAGACAAATATTGCCCGTTGAATTCTTTTCCAGAATTCTTCTGCTTTTAAAGGTCTGTTATCTCTTGAGCATGGAAGCCTGAAACCATAATCTATAAGCACATCTTTTCTTGCTCTGTCGCCGTTATACATTGCTTTTATCTGTGGAATAGTTACATGTGATTCGTCAATTATAAGCAAGAAGTCATCGGGAAAATAATCAATCAAAGTTGCAGGAGGTGTTCCCGCTTCTCTTCTTTCAAAAATTCTTGAATAATTTTCAATTCCGTTGCAATATCCGACTTCTCTAATCATTTCTAAGTCATGATGTGTTCGTTGAAGAAGTCTTTGGGCTTCCAGAATCTTATTTTGGCTGTTAAGTTCGTTAACACGTTCAGTTAATTCATTTTTAATAAGTTGACAGGTTTCTTTAGTATCCTCATCTCCTGATAAATAATGAACAGCGGGATAAATAACAACTCTTGCGCAAATTTCAATAATTTCACCTGTCGTTGGATTAATTCGTGAAATTTTCTCTATTTCATCGCCAAAAAACTGTATTCTTATTATTATATTTTCATAAGCAGGTTTTATTTCTACAAAATCACCTCTTGCCCTGAAACAACCTCGTTCCAGTTCAATATCATTTCTTTCGTAATGCACGTTTACAAGATGTCTTAAAAGCTCATCCCTATCTACAGAATCGCCTACAGAAATTTTTATGGAGCCTTTAAAATAATTTTCGGGTAAACCCAGTCCGTAAATACAGCTTACACTCGCAACTACAATTACATCCTGCCTTTCAAAAAGGCTTCTTGTAGTACTGTGCCTTAAACGGTCGATTTCATCATTAATACTGGAGGTTTTTTCAATGTAAGTATCTGTTCTCGGAATATAAGCTTCAGGTTGATAGTAGTCGTAATAGCTTATAAAATACTCAACCGCATTATTGGGGAAAAGCTCTCGCATTTCGTTATAAAGTTGTGCTGCAAGTGTTTTATTGTGGGCAATTATTAAAGTCGGTTTTTGAATATTTTGAATAACATGTGCAACAGTATAAGTTTTTCCGGAGCCGGTAACTCCGAGCAAAGTTTGATTTTTGTAGCCAAATTTTATCCCCGCCGAAAGTTCGTTTATGGCTTTCGGCTGATCGCCTGCAGGAGCATATTTTGATATAACTTGTAAAGGTCTGGACATAAAAACATTTTACTATAAGTTTGTGTAAACATCTTTTCTTCGTTTTACAGTAAAAATTTTTTCTTTATCATGATTGTGTCTATATGTTTATGCTATATTTATTTTAAGAAAAATTAAATAGATTATGCGCTTGTAGCTCAGCTGGATAGAGTGTCTGGCTACGAACCAGAAGGTCGGGGGTTCGAATCCCTCCAAGCGTGTATATAAATTTAATTTATATTTTTCATAAAAAGCTCAACAAAATGCTGAGCTTTTTATGTTATTATGGCAAATTAGAGTTGTTAAACAAAATCTCAATGGTAATAATATGGAAAATTGGAATAATTCTAAATATAATTTAAAAATCTTTGATAATCCAAAAGTTATCATTGATAATGATTTAAAAATTCCTCTTGAAATTCAAAATGGGTTAAATGTTGATGAAAAATTTTTAAAAACTCTAATAGATGAATTAAAAAATTTAAATATTGAAATCACAAAACTGTTTCTTGATAAAACAATGTCCGTTTTTGTCGGTTATAAGTTTTCTGACATTTATTTGGAACAAACAATTAACAATAATTATGGATATAAAATTGATTTTGACGAAGAATCACGCGGTGTTATGAGTGATGAAATTAGAAGAATTGTACTTTTTTCAAAAAATTTAAAAACAGAACATATAGGAGCAATTTTATATCATGAACTCGGGCATTTTATTGATGCATACAAAAATTTTGGAAATATAAATGATTTAAAAGATTTGACTTACTCCAGCACTCAAGAGTTTATCAATGCGTATGAAAAAGATTTTAAAAAAAATTATGAAATAATAAAAAATGACAAAAATCTAAGTCTAAGACATTTTGTACAGGATAATAAACCAAAGCAAATCAGACAGACAGCAATCACTGAAACTTTTGCAGAATTGTTCAGATTGGCTTTTAACAAAGTAAATAATTCAAAAACTGTTGAATTGTATTTTCCAAATAGTCTTAAAGTTGTGAATGAATTTTTAAACAACGAAATATTTAACAAAAAGGCATAAATTAGCTGTTATTGTTTACGTAATAACAACACCGTCAAAGTATTACTTTTTAGGCTAATACTGTTAATGTCTATAGGGGTTTTATCTATTTTTGTTTTCATTGTCTTGATAGTGGCAGGATTGTCGTTATTATCAGCACTAGAAAGCGGAGCAAAACTAAGCGGAACATCTTCACCCAGTACAATTTTTTGAACAAAATTTAAATTTAAACCGCCTAAATCAAGTGCTATTGTTCTGTCAATATTGCCGTTGAAAATTACGATACTGTAATAGTTGCCCTGACTGCTTATTACAGACTCAACACCCTGTGTTTTTGAATTATTATTCAGTATATTTCTAAATATATATTTATTGAGCAGTGATATTACATAACTAACAGGGAATCTGACAAATAAACTTGCTAAATCTTTCTTATTTGTTGAATATTGCATTGTTCCAAAAGAACCGCCATCAAAAGTTATACCTCTCCACGTTTTAAAAAGGTTGAAGTGCAATATTTTTAATGTTCCGCTGTTATTTGCCGCTGAAATAATAAATCTGGCAACTCCCAGAGCAGAAGCCCACGTCTGAAAAAATGCAGTTCCTGTATTAATAGAGTTAAATTCTCCGACCACAATATTTGGATTTGTAACCCCTAATTCTGAAAGATACTTGTCTACTTCTCTACAGTCAAAAACAGATCCGTTAAGAATAATATCGCAATATCTGTCAAAATTAGTCATTGTTTGGCTAGAAGACAAATAGTAAGGCTTCATAGGGTAGTGATGAGGCGAATAGATTATTTTGTCATCATTTTTGTACGGAGAAAAATAAGAACTATTAACCAAATCTCTTGTAAAAAATGGATTTGTTATATAAGCTCTAGCAGGGTCAGTGGGGACATCGTATTTATCATTAGCAATAACAGTAAATTTAAAATCCTGACTTATTTCTCTTATTTTTGAAATAAATAAATCGCAAATTCTGGCGTATTCAGAACCGCTATAAGTCCCGCAACCACCGCAAGAACCATAGTTCTCATTGCCTATTTCAAAACTATAAATAACATCACTATAGCCTGAATCTACAATGTGTTGAACAAGAGCCTTTGCGGTATTACTTGCAATCTCCATTTTTGTCCAGTCAACAGTTCCAGAACCGTAATCTCTAGAGCCCTCTATAACATTATCATTTTTTATATATTTAACGGTATTGTCCTGACTGTCAAAATATGTGTCAATATTAAGCTGATATTGGACTTTAAAGTTATGATTTTTGCAAAAATCAAGTACAGCATCAGGAAACATTATTGATGATTCGGTTTTCGGGGTACAGTCAGGCAAATCATTATTTACACAAAAATTATGTACGCCCTGACACAGGTCACTATAGGGTTTTCCGTAGTGAGTATAAGTAACCGATGCTCCTCCAGGGAATCTTATTACATCAAATCCTGATAATTTTATGTTTTTTGCGAAAATATCCATCTGGTTTTTGCTGTTTAAATTATCAATAAGTATTTTTGCAAGGTCTGTATCTTCCCACGGACCGAACCAATTTGTTCCGACAAAATTATCAGGCAATGTCTTTGTAATTTCATTGGAAACCAGTAAATCGCTTGTTTGGCTCGTGTTAAAAATAAGATTATAGTTGTATGTTAATTCCTCAGTGGTTAAAATTTTATTGTAAACTCTTAATCCGTATACCCTCAAAGGTTTTCCATAAAAACTTTGTATAATAATCCCATCGCCTTCGTTAAGATAAGTCATATCTCTTGCTACATGGGTTTCCATTACAGGCATTCTGTTAAAATATTGTAATAGATTATTATTATCATAGGTTATTGCATATTGATTAATTTCATTGGCATAAGTGCTTTTTTCAGAACCATAGCCGATTAAAGTACCAATAGATTGTACGGAAGCATAAAATTGAATACCATTTTGTAATAAACTCCACGAACCTGCCTTCATACAATGAAAATATTCCTTATTAACATCATAATCATTATATTTTTCCATTAAATCGTCTTCAACGGCAAAGATAAATTCAACTGTTACGGTACTTCCTAAATGCAGTTTAGAGGATGGGTCAATGGAAATTTTACTGCCGTCACCTAATAATCTTATATAATAAGGGGAATCTGTTCCGTTTCCGCTGACATAAGGTGCTGGCAAACCTGAAATAATGGCATCTCCTGCCGCATTTGCAGGGTTATAATCTTTTGCATAGTTATATAAGACTCCGTTATTTGCATCAAGACCTGCTCTTAAATCTACTATACAGTTTTGGTAAGCTTTAGGTTGTATAAAAGTCATTATTCGGCTACCGATATTGCTATGAGGCTGCTAATTTGGCTTATGGTAGCACCTGCTTCATTATTTATAAATAATCTTATTGCGCCACCGGCAGGAACTCTTATAACTCCGTCTAAATTAGCTGAACCCTGCGTTCCGCCACCTAAATATATACCAGTTGTAACAGAATCAATTATAATATCAAGTCTTACAGTAGCAAATCCTGTTGTTGCCCAGCCAACAGTTTTAACATAACAAACATGACCTGCTGGTACAACATATTCGGGTTGCACCATAGCTGATGAACCAGAATTTATAGTGCCTTTACCGTAATTAGTAGGTATTAAAACACCTGTGCTTGCTAATTCCGCCCATGGGGTGTGTATTTTTAATGTTGTTAAATCTGATTCTACATTACTTAAACGAGTTTCTATATTATCAGTATTTGTTTTAATAGCTGATAAGTTAACATCAGAACCCAGCGCATCGTAAATAGCCTTAAAAAGTGAATCATACCCGAACATTTAAACCGCCTTTCTTAAATAAAAATAAAAATTTTTTGTAAATATAACTACAGCTTCAGGGTAACACATGGCAAAATACCTGCTATTTAGGGAATAAAGCGTTAAGATAGTTTAATTGGTTAAGAATTTATTTATGCCTAAAGACTTTGTATAAGCTGAAAAAAATTATAATTTATGAAAAGATAGTCCAGACTTATGTATAAGTACTCCAGACTTGTGTAAAGATTGTCCAGAGTTGCTTCATAGAAAATTATTTTGACAAACTTATTTTATGCATCGATAATAGTTTTAAGCTGAAAAACAGTTTTTAATTTTTGTATAACTTAAGCAAAAAATTAAATAAGTACATAATAATTTATGAATAAATTTAATAAGCTGGATAAAATATTTATTCTTATAGCATTTGTTTTCGGATCGTTAATTTTGTTTTTTCCTGTCCATTACCTATTGCTTTCTTTTTTGGGCGCCCTCGTCCTTGTTTTTCTTCTTGTTAAGCCTCAATATTGCTATTATTTAGTAATTTTCACAATTACTTTTCCAGATAGATTAAGAGTTCTGCCGATTAGTTTTTCGGCAAATGATATTTTAATTTTAATTTGCATACTCTCTGTAGGGTTAAATTTATTAATTAATGACCGGCGGGTGAGTTTGAAAACAAGTATAGATAAATGGAATATAGTTCTTTTAATATTATATTTCATTACCGGAATTACCTCTCTTTCCAACACAGGCATACTGACTTCGTTTAAATTTCTTGAAGCTATATTTGTTTTTTATATTACTGTTTACCTGATAAGAACAAAACAAACTTCCTGGTCTAAAATTATTAAGGCTTTTCTTTTTACAGCATTATTTCAATCACTAATAGGTATATTACAATCTACTACTGGTGAATTTGGCGCAACATTTCAATCGGAAAGAGGATATTTGGGTTATTTGGGAATAGGTCCTAAAATTGTTTGGCATGCATGGGGAACTTTTGGAGGAAATGGAATGCTGCCGGAATTTTTAGTAGATATATTACTTTTGATTCTTCCTTTTTTGAAGTTCATTAATACAAAAAAAAGAAATATAATTCCGGCAATATTGTTGGTTGCAATTTATATGGGATATTCAAAAGAAAGCATATTAGCTCTTTTTGTATGCGGATTAATTTATTATTATTATAACAGTAAGGATAGAAAGGAAGCTTTAGGCAAAGTAGCTGTATTTGCCACTATAACCTCAATTGTTTCGGTTATAGTGGCAAATACATCATTTGTTAAAACAGTCGAAACAACTGTATCTGACAGATTTTTCATTTGGAGTTATCCGATAGCTGCATTTACAAATAATATTAAATATTTATGGATTGGTGCGGGATTAAATTCATACTGGGTACTTATTGATCCATTGCTACCTCCAAATATTTTTGCGCAGGAACATGGATATATGTTTGCGCATAATTATTATTTGCTGGCGGTTGAAGAAATGGGGATAATTGGTGCAGTTATTTTGTTTTCCTTTTTTATTTTTATGTGTAAAAAGTTTTTTGAAAATTTTAAAAAATATAAAGGCTATTATAGAAAATTAAATATGTCGGTTTTCTTATTTCTTATAACTATTTTTACGAGCAGTATCGGAGGGTTTTTTTACTATAATACTTATATGAAAATAATGATGTATATACTATTCGGAATGGTTTTGGCAAAAGAAAATTTTCTGAATGAAGCAATAAAAAAGAGAAAACTCAATGTTTAATATTAAATATAATTTTTTGATCTTAATTCAAATACTCTTAAATGCCGTAAATGCATTGCTTTTAATAAAAGTTTTCGGGATATCAAAACAGGTTGATGCTTATTTATTAGCAACTTCAATTGTGATGACAATCCAACTTCTTCAGCTGGTATTTTTTGAGCAATTTATGGTTTTTTATACGGACTTAAAAAAGACAGCTGTTGATAAATCAAATGATTTTTATAACGCCAATTTGTTTTTATCTTGTGTTATCGGGATAGTCTCCATAGTAATTTTGTATTTACTTGGAAATTTTGTTTTTAAGGTTTTTGTTTTCAATATAGATCCGCAGCGGCTTGAGTCCTTAAAAAACATATTTCCGATATTATTGTCAGGTTTGGTTTTTATGCCTGTTAATGCCCTCAATGAAAGGCTTTTGAATGCAGAAATGAGGTTTTCAATTCCTTATATTTTATCTTCTTTACCAAATTTATTTATTGTTATTGCACAGCTGACAGTTTATTTTTTGAACTGCAACAATATAATTTATCTTGCATACGGGCAAGTTTTCGGTTGGGTTTTAGCAGCTGTAGCAGGAACTATTTTTATAGCAAAAAAAATTGTGCCGTTTAAATTTGTTTTTTATCATTCCGAGGTAAAACCTTTTTTTAAAAATAGTTTCAGCACTCGATTAGGAGATAATATTTATAATGTACTGCTGCCAATAGCTGTTAATAATATGCTTGTAACCATGCCAGCCGGCTTTGTATCATATTTTTATTATGCCAAAAAAATTATTGACACATTAAAACTGTTAACTATTGGTCCGTCTTCAAAAATTCTCAAGACGAACCTGACAAATTTTTGGGTTGATAAAAATGTAAGAAAAATAAAAGAAGAAATGAGAAAATTCTTGAAAGGTTCAATTATTTTAATGTTTATTGGAATTGTTTTATCTTTTTTTGCGATACCCACAGCGTTAAAAATAATTTCTATGGGAAAATTATCTGACAATGATCTCATAAATATCAATTACATCTTTTTGTCTTTATGTCCGTGGTCTTTAGTTGTTTTAATTGAAGCTCCTTATATTTTAACTATTTTTACCGCTAAAAAAAGTCAAATAGCTATCATGGCAAATACCTTGTTTATATTAACATTTTTTGTTTTTGTATATTTGCTGAAAAGCAGCATGGGCATATATTCTATTGCTGTTGGAGGTTTATTTGCGCAATTTATAAATTATATAATTTATAAAAATTATGCAGAAAAGTTACTGCTAAACCTTGATAAAACGGAAAAATCATTAATAAATACCGGTGAAATTATTTACAATGTAGACTAACAGCTAAAAAGAGAAGATTTAAGAGTATAAAACAGATGGATATATCAATAATAATAGTAAATTACAACACAAAAGAACTCACAAGAAATTGTCTGAAATCGATTTTTGAAAAAACAGAGGGAGTTGATTTTGAGGTATGTGTTGTTGATAACAATTCTCATGATTGTTCTTCTGAAATGATAGAACAGGATTTTCCACAGGTTAAATTGTTGAAAAATAAGGAAAATAAAGGTTTCGGTGCTGCAAATAACATTGCAATAAGAGAATCAAACGCCAAATATGTATTTTTGCTCAATTCAGACACTGTTTTATTAAATAACGCAATAAAAATATTTTTTGATTTTATGGAAAAACAGGAAAATCAAAAAATAGCTTGTTGCGGCGGGGCTTTGTATGGCGAAGATTTAACCCCGCAGCATTCGTATGGAAACTTCCCGACTATTGAGCAAATATTCTTTACAAGATTTTTTCTTCATAAAATTTTTAAAAATTATTACAAAAAAAAATTTGACATGGGAAGCTGTGAGTTAAGTCAATATATCGTTGAGGTTGATTATATAACAGGGGCAGATATGTTTTTAAGGAAGTCTGTGCTTGAAGAAACCGGCTTGTTTGATGAAGATTTTTTTCTTTATTACGAGGAGTCAGAATTAACTTACAGAATGTATAAAAAAGGGTATAAATCGGCTATTATTCCGCAGGCTCAAATTATACATTTTAAAGAAGCTTCCACAGAAAAATCGCTTAATAAAATAAAAATAGTCAAACAAAGTGAATTATTGTTTTTTGAAAAATGTTATGGGAAAAAACAGAAATTTTTGATTAATCTAATACATATCTTTGAAAATATACTAAGATGTTTGTTCTTCCCATTAATTTATCGAAGAGCTGATTTTAACAAGACAGCGTCTATAGAATCAGCAAAAAAGTCAAATCGTTTATAAAAATCTGTTAAATGTTGGAGATAGTAAAAAATGAAATGGCTCATAATTATTGATAAATATATTCCTGATGTGGTCGGTGGTAACGTCATTTATATAGAAAGATTCATTAAAGGATTAATAGAACTGGGACATGAAGTCGTATTACTGGTTTCAACAAACAGAACAGATTGTCCTGAATATGAAAAATTCGATAATTTTGAGATATATAGAATTTACGTCAAAGAAGGTTCTATAGGTCCATTAAGAGTTAAAAACAGAAATTTATTAACGCAGAAATTTTTGTCTTTAATAGATAACAATAATTTCGATGTTGTTAATACGCACACAGCTTATTTGTTAAATTTGAATTTTTTAAGAGAAAGAAAAAAGAAATACAATTTTAAATTGGTTTCAACTTTTCATGCTGTTCATACTTATGAACTTTTATTTGATATGCAAAAATACTTGTCTTTTGGGGCAATTAATTATAGAGAGCTGGCAGTCTTTCCTGTCAAATTTATTCTTAGTTATATATTTGAATATAATTCATTTAAATATGCTGATAGCATCATTGTAATGAGTAAATATGTAAAAAATACAGTAACAAAATTTTTTGGGGATAAATTTTTAGACAAGGTTTTGGTTTCTGCAATAGGGGTTTCAAAAATAAAAAATTTAGAACCAATATCCAAACAGGAAGCCGGAAAAAAATTGCAATTAAACACTGATGAAACTTTATTTCTTACCGTAAGGCGATTAGTCCCGAGAATGGGTTTATTCAACATGATAAAAGCATTTAGTCTTATAGAAAATAATTCTGCAAGATTGTTAATAGTAGGAAAAGGCGAATTATACGGCAAGCTTGATAAATATATAAAAAAATTAAACCTGCAAAATAAAATAAATTTATTAGGGTTCGTTGATAATGATTTATTGCATTATTATTACAGTGCTGCTGATTGTTTTATTTTGCCGACGGAGCAACTGGAGGGGTTTGGTATCGTTACAATAGAAGCTTTAAGCTATAATGTGCCGGTAATTGGAACTCCCAGAGGAGCGACTCCTGAAATTCTTGAAAAATTTGATAAGAATTTAATTACAAAAAGTCATTTGTCAAAAGATATAGCAGAAAAAATAGAATATTTTCTTGTAAATAAAGATAAATATTCTGATATTAATTATAAAGATCTGGTAAATTCCGAATATGACTGGACTTCAATAATAAATAAAATTATTGATTTTATAAAATAATATTAAATTGCAGTCCTTCAAGTTATAGATTGCTTCGCTATGCTCGCAATGACGATTTTGGCGATTTAGCAATTCGAGTTAACCGGTAATTGAATTGGCAATAGATTTACTGCCTATGGTTTTCAGCCATATTGACGTAATATTTTTGTCTTGTTTTTGTAACTAATTGTTAAGAAAAAGAGTATTCTTGAAATAACAAAATGCTGCTTGTTTTTATATTATTAAGGTGGATTACACAGGGTTTTATGAAAGATGTCTGAGGAGGAATAATAAAAGTTTTTTGATTTATTGATTTAAATTGCGTTTTTTATATTGGTTATAGGTTAAAAGAACATTTGTTTATTTGGTGTTAAGAATTGGGGTTAATTTAAATTAAGTGGAGGAGTCATAATTATGGGTCTTAATTTGTCTTTGGATTCTCAAAAACAAGCTATAATAATTAATGCTGCTACTCAAAATGCAATGAAAAAACAAAATTCAAGTTCATCTAATAATATTGATACAACTGCTTCACGTATTTCTATATTTAGCGCACAAATAGAAGCGGCAATAAGAGAACAGGCCAGAAAATGTAATGATGTAAGCAGTCAAGTTGCTCAAAAAAATCAAAATCAGGTTGTTGGTTCATGTTCTGATGTTAATTCAAACGTGGCTGATTTACAGTCTTTAGTCTCATGGACAGGTTCAGCTTCTCAAGAAATTGCAGGGATTTCCGGAATATCAGATTCCGCAATAAGTTCTCTTAACAGTAGTATGGGATCAGCTATTCAATATGGCTTAGCTACTATAAACAATACCGTTGCCAGAGCCAATGAAGCACTCTCAAAAATCAATGTATCTAAAAATAATTCGCTTGGATCAGTTGTAACTTCAGTAAAAAACAATATTAATACTGTTGCTCAAAATGCGGCTGTTACCGGAAGTACAGCTACTTTGGGACAAGGACAAGTTGTAACAGCAAATCAGACAGGAACAGCTGCTGCAACTAAAACAGATAAAACTGCTGTTGATACAACTAAAACAGATTCAGTTAAAGCAGATACAGCTTCTGTGAACACAGCTAAGGCAGATACAACTACTGCTGTTACTGCTAAAACAGATACGGCTGCTGCTGATACAGTTAAAACAGGATTTCCTGTTTTAACAACAAAAAAAACTTAGAAGCTGTCTTGTTAAAATCAAAACCGCCTTGTCAAACAAGCCGTTTATGATTTTAACCGCAGTCCCTAAAGGATAGGCTCTTAATAAAATATAATGTAGGTAAATTTAGTAGTAAGGAAATGTATGTAGTGTGTGTAGTATAATGCCTGTTTTGAAAAACAGGCTTTTTTATTGCACGCAAAGCGGGAGTTAAAACCTGAAAGGCGACTTTGTCAGCTTGTAAGGCTGAACTCATTCAAGCGCGAAGCGGGAGTTAAAAACTTGAAAGTTAAATATGTTTATGTGATAAATAAGCTATAAAAACAGACAAAAAAGTAATAACAAACAGCAGAGAAATTTAGTCTTGTTTGATAAAAAAGATATAAAAAATAATATTCTTGAGATTGGTCAAAGACTGTATAAAAGCGGTCTTACCTCCGGAATATCAGGGAATATAAGTTGTCGCTGCAAAGTGAAAATTGAGCCTGAAGAACAGAATTTATCCACTCGAAATGGTCAAATCTATATAACTGCGACCAGCACTTGTCTTGGAGAAATGAACGAGACAGAAGTTGTTTTACTCGATGAAGAAGGAAGTATTGTTGAAAATAATAATATAAAACCATCTTCAGAAAGTATGATGCATGTAGAAATTTATAAAATCAGACCCGAGATAAATGCTGTTATACATGCCCACCCGCCTTTTTCTACGGCATTAGCAGTTTCCGGAGAAAAGAATTTGCAGGCAATTCTTGCAGAGCCTGTTGTAACATTTGGAAGCAGCATACCTGTAGTTGAATATGAAACACCTTCTACTATAAAACTTGCAAAAGCAGTCGCAAAGTATTTTGAAAAAAATGATGCTGTCTTAATGGCAAATCATGGCGTTACAGTGTGCGGTCGTAATTTGAAAGAAACTTTTTATAAACTGGAAACCCTTGAATTTTACTCGAGGGTTTATTTGTATTCAGGCTTACTGGGCAAGAGGTCGGAATTGCCTGAAGAAAAAATACAGGAGTTATTAAAATTCAGGCATTGCTGAGCAAGAGCCTGAACGCGGAAAGAAAGATGATTAATTTCGTTGGAGGCGTTGAAATCATTAATTAAAACTTTATTGTTACTGAAAATACTTTGTGTTATAACAAAATTAAACTAAAAGGGTATATTATTTCATACATTTATTGTTGATACAGTCAGTGAATTACATAAGAAAGGTGAATTTTATGACAACAAAAAGAGTTTATTTGTTCAAAGAAGGTAATACAGAAATGAAAAACCTTCTTGGCGGAAAAGGTGCAAACCTTGCTGAAATGACAAATGCAGGACTTCCTGTTCCTCCGGGACTTACTATTACAACAGAAACCTGCATGGAATATATTAACAACGGAAATGAAATGCCAGCAGGATTAATGGATTCAGTTAAAACAGCGCTTTCTGTTGTTGAACAGCAAGCCGGTAAAAAATTCGGTGATGCAAGCAATCCTTTACTCGTTTCTGTAAGATCAGGAGCAAGATTAAGCATGCCCGGCATGATGGAAACCATCTTGAACCTCGGACTTAATGATGAAACAATTCAAGGTGTAATTGCTCTTACAAACAACGAAAGATTCGCTTTTGACAGCTACAGAAGATTCTTAACCATGTTCGGAAGCGTTGTTCTTGATATTGAAAGAGAAAAATTCGAACACGTTCTTGATCAGGTAAAAGCAAAAGAAGGCGTTAAACTTGATACAGAAGTTAGCATTGACGGTTTAAAATCCTTGATTCCTGCTTACAAAGCTATAATTAAAGAAGAAACAGGAAAAGATTTTCCTCAAGATCCATATACACAACTCCAAGCGGCTATCGAAGCTGTATTCAGCAGCTGGAATATTCCTAGAGCAGTTGCTTACAGAAACCACTACAAAATTGATCACAACTACGGAACAGCTGTAAACGTTCAAACAATGGTATTCGGAAACATGGGAACTGATTCCGCTACAGGCGTTTCCTTCACAAGAAACCCTTCTACCGGAGAAAACGCTTTTTATGGCGAATATTTAACCAACGCTCAAGGCGAAGACGTTGTTGCAGGTATCAGAACCCCAAAACAAATTTCTGAACTCGCTATTGAAATGCCTGCTCTTTATAAAGAGTACATTGATATTGCTCAAAAACTTGAAAAACACTACAAAGATATTCAGGATATGGAATTTACCATCGAAAAAGGTAAATTATATATCCTTCAAACAAGAAGCGGAAAAAGAACATCTGCTGCTTCAGTAAGAATCGCAGTTGAAATGTGTGAAGAAGGAATCATCACAAAAGAAAGAGCTCTTCAGCTTGTTGATCCTACTCAATTATATCAATTAATGCTTCCTAGCTTTGATCCGAAAGCTAAAAAATCAGGCAAACTTATCGGAACAGGTTTAGCTGCTTCCCCCGGTGCTGCTGTAGGTAAAATCATCTTTAATACAGATGAAGCTGCTGAAAGAGGAACTGCGGGCGAAAAAGTAATTCTTGTCAGAATTGAAACATGTCCTGATGATATTCACGGTATGATCGCAGCTCAGGGTGTATTAACACTCAGAGGCGGTATGACTTCCCACGCAGCGGTTGTTGCAAAAGGAATGGGCAAACCTTGCGTTGCAGGTTGTGAAGCATTAAAAATCGATCTTAAAAATGAAACACTTACAACTCCTGACGGAACAGTTTATAGAAAAAATGACGTTATCTCTATGGATGGCGGCGAAGGCGAAATCTTTGAAGGTTCACTCGCTACAGTTGAACCTAAAATGGATGATAAATTCGAAAAATTATTCAGCTGGGCTGACGAAGTTAAAACTCTTGTAGTAAGAGCTAACGCTGATACCCCTGAAGATGTAGAAAAAGCTGTTGAACTCGGTGCTAAAGGCGTAGGTCTTTGCAGAACAGAGCATATGTTTATGGCTCAAGACAGACTTCCTGTTGTTCAGCAAATGATCGTTGCAGGAACAGTAGAAGCAAGAAAAGAAGCTCTTGCTAAACTTCTTCCTATGCAGTATCAAGATTTTAAAGATATGTTCAAAGCTCTTAAAGGATTACCGATGACAATCCGTCTTCTTGATCCTCCTCTTCATGAGTTCTTACCTAATAAAGACGAACTTATCGCTGAAGTTGCTACATTAAAAGCTCTTAAACAAGATTATTCAGCTAAAGAATCTCTTTTACACAAAGTAGAAGAATTAAGCGAATCAAATCCTATGATGGGCTTAAGAGGATGTAGATTAGGCCTTAAATTCCCTGAAATTAACGAAATGCAAGTTAGAGCTATTTTTGAAGCTGCTTGCGATCTTAAAGCAGAAGGTCTTGAAGTTAAACCTGAAGTTATGATTCCTTTAATCGGTCACGTAAACGAACTTAAAGAAGCCAGAAACGTACTTGAAAGAGTAGCAAAAGAAGTTATGGCTGAAAAAGGAACCGAAATCGATTATCAATTCGGAACCATGATTGAAATTCCTAGAGCAGCTTTAACTGCTGATCAGGTTGCTGAATATGCTGAATTCTTCAGCTTCGGTACAAACGATTTAACTCAGATGACTTTCGGTTACAGCCGTGATGATGCTGAAGCTAAATTCCTTAACGATTATGTTGAAAACAAAATCCTTCCTTCAAATCCTTTTGAAACATTGGATCAAGAAGGTGTCGGTCAGCTTATGAAAACTGCTATCGAAAAAGGTAAATCCGTTAGACCAAACATTAAACTTGGTATTTGCGGTGAGCATGGCGGAGATTCTGAAAGCGTTAAATTCTGTCATAGAATCGGCTTAAATTATGTAAGCTGTTCACCTTTTAGAGTTCCTGTAGCAAGATTAGCTGCTGCTCAAGCAGTAATCGAAGCTAAAGGGTCAAAATCTCTAGTTACAGCATAGTTAATATCTGAATAAAAAAAGAGAAGCCTTCGCAAATTGCGAAGGTTTCTCTTTTTTAAAAATAAAAACACTTTATCTGTAAGAAAAACAGCTAATTTTGATAATGTTCAAGTTATGCACGGATAAAATTATTAATTTAAACTGTTAAATAAAAATTAAAATAGCTTTAAACTGAAAAAAAAATGGTTTATAATCAAAAAGTTGAAATATTTATAGAGAATTAGGAGGAACGCTTATGCGTCTTACCCTTAACGGGCGTAATATTGAAATTACCAAGGCAATCAGAGATTATGTTGAAGAAAAAATCGGTAGAATAGTAAAACACAATTCCCAGATAATAAACATAAAAGTAACGCTCAGCGTAACCAAAAATAAAAGTGTTAAAAAAAGTCATACAGCAGAAGTTACATGCTTTTTAAACGGTTCTGTAATAAAAATAACGGAAGATGCAGAATCAATGTATGCTGCTATTGATCTTTTAGCTGACAGGTTTGATAGAAAAGTTAAAGAAATTAAAGAAAGACTTATCGGAAATAAAGCAGGAAAATCAATCAGAACCGAAGCTCAGCCGGAAGAAGTTCTCGAAGAAGAAGAGGAAGAAGTCTTTGAAGGAGAAACTTCAGTTGTAATTGACTTGAATTCTTAAAATTTATAATTTGATTATTAATCATACAGAAAAAGGCAATTACAATTTGCCTTTTTCTATTAAAAAATTTATTCTATTAAAAAGTGATTAAATATTAAGGAGATTCTTTATGTCCGGTAAAAATATTTTAGAACAAGAAGAGTTGCAGGCTATCGCTTTTAGACTGGGAAAAGAAGAATATGCGGTATCTATTACCAGTGTTCAAGAAATTATAATGCCGCAGGAAAAAACTAAAATACCAAGATCTCCTGAATTCGTTGAAGGAGTCATTAATCTTAGAGGAAGTATAATTCCTGTTATTGACGGAAGAAAACGTTTTGGTCTTGAACTCACAAAAGAAACTCAGGAAACCAGAATTATGGTACTTGAACTTGAAAAAAACACAGTAGGGCTCACTGTAGATTCAGTTTCTGAAGTTATACATCTCCAAACAAAAGATATTCAGGATTCACCCGTTAATTCAGACGAATCCCGGGATTTTATTCTCGGAATCGGAAAATTTCAAAACAGATTAATAATACTTCTTGATCCTGATAATTTTCTTGATTTACATGAAGTTGAAAGTATTGCCAATTTTGCGCAAGTGGCAGAAAATTTAACAAATTTAGCTGCATTAAGCGAAAAAGAGAAATTATCGTAAAAAAATGTTTTACTATGATACGAGTTTTAGATGTGATTTTTTCTTGGGAATTATTTCATTTCTTAATTCTTTTAGTCTGTCCAGAATAAAAGGTAAATTTCCGCAGTTTGGCTTAAGTTTTATATATTTTTTGTAATATCTCATAGAATCATTATTGCAGTTCATTTTATCGAAAGCTATTGCAATTCCCAGATAAGCTCTGGAATATTCTTTGTTTATTTTTAAAATATGTCTGAATGTTTTTATTGCTTTAGAGTACATTTCTAATTTTATATACAAACTGCCAAGCGCATTATGTGCCGAAACACTTTCCGGAGTAGCTTTGATAATTTTAAGATAATTTTTAATTGCCATATCAAATTGATTGTTCAGCTCGTAAGCAAGCGCAAGATTTAGCTTTGCTTCTCCATATTCGGGACAAATTTTTATAGCTTTTTTGTATTCTTTTATGGCTTTATCGTATTTTTTATCCATGCAATAACAGCATCCTGCCTCATAATACAAAATTTTGTCGAAGGGGCTCAGCTTTTTAGCTTCGTTAAATGCATTTACCGCATCACGTGTATATCCTGTTTGTTTATAAGAAAAACCCAGCCCTTTGTGTGCGTCAAGGCAGGTTTTATCGTGCTTGATTACCAGCAGGTATTCATCTATAGATTCCCAGAAATAATTTTTCATTCTCAGCGCATCAGCATTGATGAGATGCTTGTATATAAGTTCTTCAGGAGTATTAATTTTGTTATTTACTATATTGACAAAAATCCTGATTTTTTGTGACATTAAATCGTCTGTGACGATTTCCATAAACACCCCCTAACAAATCTAGCCTAAATTCATTTTATGTTTTGTTTAGAGAAAATAAATCAATCCGAGGGTTTAAATAGACTTGTTCATGAGGTTGAAATTTTGTGGTTTATGTTAATATATTTACAGTCGTGCTACACGGGGAACTAGCGATGCCCTTAGCCCGCAATCGCTTTAGCGGGGTGGACAACCTACCATGAGGCTCGATTGGTAAAGATCGACAATATTTTTGTTCGATGAAGTTTGGTCTGACACGGCGGAAGCCGATGAACCTGGTCAGGGCGGGAACGCAGCAGCCATAAGTTGTAACTTTCGGGTGTAGTCAGTTTGCCGGATGGAGGACAATAATGTTGTACTACTTTAACAGTCTTGTCAAAGCGTAGGGCACGGCTTTTTTATTGCGAATATATCGCAAATCAAACAATAGAATTTATTTTTTATATACTACTTATATTAATTTATGTAACAAAAAGCTCGAATTATTGAAATTTTCTCAAATCAAATGTTTTTTATATATTAAGAGGAGTAAATAAAAATTAATTGGTGGTATAACAAGGTAAAATTTATTGGGAGGAGATTAATTATGGCAAGAGTGCTTATTTCAATGCCGGACGAATTTTTAAACACAATCGACAACGTTGCTGATGATGAACAACGCTCAAGAAGCGAACTCATTAGAGAAGCTCTCAGAACTTATGTAAACAAAAGAAGAATCAGAACTGCTGCTACAGCAACAAGACATGCTGCATTACTTGAAACACTACTGTAATCAATTAAATTAAATGATTTTAAAAGAAAAGAGGGTCATTCAAATGACTCTCTTTTCTTTTAGGCGTTTTATTTATGCTATCATTTAAGGATGATGAGAGAAAAGATTCAAAGAATTTTAAAAAAAGTAAATAAACCTTCGAGATATATAGGTAAAGAAATCGGGAGTTTCAATAAAGACTGGGCTTCCGCAGAAGCTAGGGTGGCTTTTGCTTTTCCTGATTTGTACGAAATAGGTATTTCTAATTTAGGTTTAAGAATTTTATACGATAAAGTTAATTGTTATGACAAAAGAAACTTTTTGGCCGACAGAGTTTATGCGCCGGAAGTTGATTTTAAGAAAGAATTACAGCAAAATCATATTCCTCTTTATGGACTAGAAAGCTTTAGACCTCTTAATGATTTTGATATGATAGCTTTTTCTCTTCAGTATGAGTTGAGCTATCCAACCATTCTGTCTATGTTGGAGATGGCGAATATTCCCATAAAATCAGCGGACAGGAATGAATTTAACCCAATAGTAGTGGCGGGTGGCCCGGGAAGTTATAATCCTGAGCCAATTTCCGAATTTATAGATGTTTTTCTTATAGGCGATGGCGAAACTATAATTATTAAGCTTTTGGAAGAAATACAGAATGCAAAATCCAATAAATTATCAAGAGAAGAAACTTTAAAGAATCTTGCTAAGCTTGAAGGAGTTTATGTTCCCCGATTTTATAAAAATGAAAACGGGACAAAATTAATTCCTGTAAGTGAAGAATTTTCTGCTGTCATAACAAAAAGGATAGATAATATTGATAATAGGGATTATCCTGTAAAATTTCCTATTCCTTATAGCACAGCAGTGCATGATAGGGCAGTAATTGAATTAAGACGCGGATGTGGAAGAATGTGCCGTTTTTGTCAGGCATGTTTTGTAAATTTACCGGTGAGAGAAAGATCTCCCGAGCATGTTGTGGAAATCGTTGACAGCGTTTTGAAAAATACCGGCTATGATGAATATTCGCTTCTGGCTTTATCTTCTAACGATTATATTAATATAGAAAAACTTGTAGGCATTCTTAATGAAAAACATGCCTGTTCAGGGGTTTCAATTTCTCTTCCCAGCCAGAGAGCGGACAAATTTAGTTTAAAATTGGCAGAACTGGTTAATTCGGTGAGAAAAAGCACAATAACTATCGCACCGGAAGCAGGAAGCCAGAGATTAAGAGATGTTATAAACAAAAATTTAAACGAAGAGCAAATTATTGAAGCGGTACTTTCTGTCTATAAAACAGGCTGGAGTAAGATTAAACTGTATTTTATGATAGGGCTTCCGACAGAAACTTATGAAGATTTAGACGAAATTATAAATCTTTTGCAAAAAATAAAGGCGAGTGCTTCAAAAATTAAAAATGAATTAAAACTAAGGACATTTTTGAGCATTACATGCACTGTATCTATTTTTGTTCCAAAGCCTTTTACCCCTTTTCAGTGGGCAGCTCAGGACAAATTAGAGGTAATTGAAGATAAAATAAGATATCTTCGCCAAAAAGCACGACCAATAAGAGATTTGAAACTTAATTTTCATGACAGTTTTTTATGCCAGCTTGAAGCGGTTTTTTCAAGGGGGGGCAGGGAGTTAAACGGACTTATAGAAGAAGTTTATAAAAACGGTTCTTATCTCGATGCGTGGAATGAGCATTTTAACAAAGATATATGGCTTAAAACAGCGGAATCGCTTTCAATAAATTTGAGTGATTATTCTGCTAAAGAATTTGATGTAAACGAAGAATTATCATGGGATATTTTTAATGTCGGGGTTGATAAAAGCTGGTTGATTGCTGAATACAAAAATGCGCTTGATTTTAAAAATTCCGATCCTTGCGATGAAGTTTGCTCAAGCTGCGGAGTTTGTCAGAATTTGCAGACAGAACCTTCTTTGAGAGGTCATAAGCTGGACTCTTGTGAGCCTGAACAAGTACAACCAATTGCAGATCTTCCTCGGAAAAATAATTCGCAGGGGGACAGGTTGTCGGGTCAGTGCATTGCGCTTTCCCGCAATGACGATGATATTCATAGATACAGAATAAAAATTCAAAAAACAAACGAATTAAAATATATTTCTCATCTTGATTGGCAAAAATTGCTTTATGCCGCAATTCGCAAAGCAGGTTTGAAAATTAATTTTACGCAGGGGTTTAATCCTAGTCCTAAAATCTCTTTGGCGGTTGCATTGCCGATTTTTGTAGAAGGGATTGCTGAATGCGCAGATATCGAACTTCAGGAAAATATTTCTCCGGAAAAAATAAAAGAAAGATTAAATACCTTTTTGCCTGAAAATTCAAAAATTCTGGAAATTGTTAATATTTCTAAAGATAAAATATCAATTGAAAAAGCTGTATACTGGGCAAAATACAAGGCTTTCCCTGTGGAGCAGGAAAAAATTGAAAAAATCGACTTAAAGAGTATTGTCAAAAACTGTTTATTACAAGACAATATAGTAATAGAAAAGATTTCTAAAAAAAATTGCTTAAAAAAAGTTGATATAAGACCAGCAATTCATTCGCTAAATATATGTGAATCAAATGGTCGATATGAATTAGATTTTATCTTAAAAGCAGGGCAGGATAGAGAACCCGTTAAGGTTATTAGTCTTGAAAATAGTCTTTCTGACTGTAAAATAGAGGTATCTAACAGCACTTTAAGGGCTGATCATTTTCTTAATATTTTAATTCCTGAAATAGAATGGGATATAGTTAGAGAAAAGCTTTTGGATTTTGAATTTAATGAATTGTTATAAATCTGATTTAAATGGAGTGAATTTATTTTATATTTAAGATTTTTTTAAAATATTGATTTTTAATAAAAGTGTAGCTGTTATTCTCAGCAACCATGCAGTATGCGAGAATTTATATAATTAAAATTACAGCGATAACCCCAAAAGGGACAAATCTTCATAACGGCAGCGCAGTATGAAGATGAAAATAAAAAGTTAAAAAAGGTTTTTTAAAGTTTATGAATAGTATTAAAAGTTTTATAAGTTTTGTTGATGAGGAAATTAATTAATTATGAGTAAATCCATCATTATTTCAGAGCGCGATAATATTGCAGCAATTTCTGAAAATGGAAGAGTATTAGAATTTTTTATCCATCGTGGTGATATTTTATTAGGTGATATTTATTTATCAAAAGTTGAAAATATTTTGCCAAGTATTGATGCGGCTTTTGTGCATGTTGGAAGTGATAAAATGGGATTTCTTCATGCTTCTGATGTTACTGGCAAAGGTGCTTTGAAAGAAAGAATCAAGCCTAAACAAAGTATTATGGTTCAGGTAGTTAAAGAACCTACAGGACATAAAGGTCCGAGAGTGACTATGGCAATTAGTCTTCCCGGAAGATTTCTTGTTCTTATGCCTGATGAAAAGGGAGTTAACGTAAGTAAAAAAATATCTTCCGTAAAAGAAAGAGCAAGGCTAAAATCAATAGTCAGTCTTTTAAAACCTGCCGGTGTAGGTGTAATCATAAGAACAGAAGCAGAAAATCAATCAGAAGCTGAGATTCAGGAAGATCTGGAATTTTTGCTTGAAAAGTGGAATAGCATAATAACAGCGTCTGATACCGTAACAGCACCAAGCTTGCTTCATAGGGATCAGGATCTTTTATATAGAGTTATAAGAGAAGCTGTTACAGATGATATCAATGAAATTATTCTTGATACTTCTTTCGGCTATCACAGAGCCACACAGCTTTTGCAAAGCTGGAATATTTCGCACAAGTTAAATGTTTCCGTACATAAAGGCACAGATTCTATACTTGTTGCTAAGGGCGTTGATAGAGAAATCAGAAATGCTCTTCAAACAAAGGTTAATCTTCCAAGCGGCGGATATCTTTATATCCAGACAACAGAAGCTCTTGCTGTTATTGACGTTAACAGCGGCAAGTTTACAAGTTCAGCAACGCAGGACGAAACTATCAGAAAAACCAATCTGGAAGCTGTTGCAGAAGTAGCAAGACAGCTAAAACTCAGAAATATTGGCGGTATGATTATTGTTGATTTTATCGATATGGAAAACAGAGTTGACCAGCTAGCTGTTCTGGAAGAGTTTGAAATTGCGCTTGAAACAGATAAATCAAAACCGCAAATAGGGCAACTTTCCGATCTTGGACTTGTTGAGTTGACAAGACATAGACAAGGGCAGAGTCTTGCAGAAATATTTACCAAAAAATGCGCTAACTGCAATGGAAATGGCGTTATTATTGAAGATTTTAATTTCTCAGCTCCTCCTCAAGAGGGTGAAACCGTTGTCAAAACTTCAAAAATGAAATTTACAAAACCTATAAATAAAAATAATTTAGTAATTAATGAAGCAAAAAAGCAGGTTCAAAGCACTGTTCAGACAAGAATAATGCCTTCACCCGTTAAAAAAATAGAAACAAGTCCATCTTTGACAGCATCTGCTATTAAACAGCCGGTTCAACTTGAAGAAAAAAAATTATTCACTATAAATAATGAATTAATAAAAGACTATTTTGCTGAATCAGCATATATGCCTAAGGTTTCAAAACTTATAAGATATTATGCTGTACCTGCATCAATTGCCAGAAACTATTTAGGTAAAGATTTCACACCTGATGTGTTTACAATATTGCAGGAGTTGGAAACAGCAGAGAGTGTTCCTGCTGAAGAAAAGACCGGAGTTGAGAAGGTTATACCAAGACAACCGCAACAACCTTATAGAGGGGGGAATCAAAGAAGAGAATTTCAGTCTGCACCTCCGTTACGACCACAGCAAAGACCTGCGGAAACAGGAGTAGTTCCTCGTCCTCAGCAATATTTACAACCGCAAGTGCAGCCGCAAATTAGACCTCAAGTACAACCTCAGCCGCAGGTGCAACAACAAATATCACCTCAGCAACAAGAACAGCCGCAGGCTCAGGCACAACCTCAAGTACAACCTCAGCCGCAGGTGCAACAACATATACCGCCTCAGCAACAAGAACAGCCGCAAATACAAGAAACTCCCGTTGTAGAGGAAAAAACTGTTCCTAAAGAAGAAATAGCTAAAAAAAGAGGCGGCAGACGACCTATTAAGACAGACGGAAGACAATCTGCACAAAGAGGCAGAACTCCCGCCAAGAGTCCAAAAAATATACCAACAGATACAGAAAGTTAAATAAAGAAATACTGAGGGCTTAGAAAATGAAATTTATCAAAAATTTTCTAATTATATTTATGTGCACTTTTATTTCATTTGTTTTACAAATAAATTATGCAAGATGTTCTGATAATGGACCTGTTGTGCAGCAACCTGCTAAAATTCAGCAGCAATCTCAGATTATGGACGTTCAACAGCAACAGGCAGTACCTCAGCCTCCTTCAATCTCAGAGTCTGGCACTTCCAATATTGAATCGGGCGGGGCTGTAAAGACTAATCACGGATTTATCCCGATGTTTTTTAAGATGATAAAAACACTTTTTGGTGTGGTACTTCTTATCATTGTTATTGCGGGTGTAATTATTTTTAACAGGCGTATCAAGTCAAAACGACCCTCGAAGTTAAGAATCAAAAAACAAAAACATCAGGAAGTTGAAAAAAGAGAACCGGCAAATGTTAGCGAAGCAGTTGCTTCATTTGTAAGGCATAAAATAAAAAGAACTTCTTAGAGAAAAATAATTTATGAATGTAGAACAAATAACAAATGAGATAAAGAGTTTTTCTAACTCAGAATTTGCAGCACATCATGCAAAGTTTTTTAAAACAGGCAAAAATGAATATGGCGAAGGGGATTTGTTTTACGGATTAAAAGTGCCTGATATTAGAAAAATCGCAAAAAAATATTTTAAAGATATTACTTTAGGAGAAATTGAAGTCCTTATAAAAAACCCTTTTCACGAAGTAAGAATGGCTGCAATTTTAATGCTTGTTTTAAAATATCCGAAAATTGGTGAAGAAGAACAAGGAAAGATTTATAATCTGTATTTAAGCAATGTTAATTATATAAATAATTGGGATTTGGTTGATATTTCCGCACCGCATATAATTGGGGCTTATTTGTTTAAAAATAATACCGAAAAATTGTGGGAATTGGCAAATTCAGAGCATTTATGGAGTCAAAGAATTTCTGTGCTGGCAACATTTTATTTTATCAGGCAGGGAGAATTTATACCTACAATGGAACTATCAAAATATTTTTTAAAACATGAACATGATTTAATACATAAAGCAACGGGCTGGATGCTTAGGGAAGTAGGAAAAAGAGATATTAACAGTTTGTATTCTTTTTTGAATAAATTCCATAAAACGATGCCGAGAACAATGCTAAGATATGCTATAGAAAAAATATCACCACAACAAAGAATTATTTATATGAAAAAATAATTCTTTATAGAAAGTATTTAAATAAATGAATATAAAAATTATTGCAGTTGGAAAAATTCGTGAAAAATATATAAAAATGGGTATTGATGAATTCATGAAGAGAATTCAGCCTTATTCATCGCTTCAAATAATAGAAATTTCTTCAGAAAATATTTATTCGGATTCAAATATAAACAAAATTCTTGATATAGAATCTGAAAAAATACTTAAACAAATAAACGAAAATTCTTATTTTATTGCGCTTGATATTAAAGGCAAATTGCTATCTTCAGAAGATTTTGCAGCTAAGATAAAAGATCTTTCATTAAGCGGTATAAATCAGGTAGTTTTTGCTATTGGAGGGGCAGAAGGGCTTTCAGAAAAAGTCAAAAACCGTGCTGATTTAGCTTTAAGTTTATCTTCCATGACTTTTGCTCATCAAATGGCAAGACAATTATTGCTGGAGCAGATTTACAGAGCATTTAAAATTATTAACAACGAGCCATATCATAAATAATTTGATATAATTAAAGCTTATGAAAGTTATTGCTTACAATCACACACATTGGGACAGAGAATGGTATAAAACCTTTCAGGACTTTAGGCTGCGGTTTGTAGAGGTTTTGGATTTAATTATCAGGGAAATTCATAACAAAAATATTGACTGTTTTTATCTTGACGGCCAAACAGTAATTTTGGAAGACTATTTTGAGATTTACCCTGAAAAGAAGCTGCTTATACAAGACTTGATAAGTAAAAATAAAATTATAATAGGGCCATGGTATGCTCTTGCCGATGAATTTCTTGTATCGGGCGAATCTTTGTTCAGAAACATGATGATTGGGATTAAACAGGCTAAAGAGCTTGGCTGTAATAAATTTGTCGGATATTTGCCGGATTCTTTCGGGCATAGTTCAGAAATCCCAAGAATTTTATCAGCTTTTGCAATCAAAAATGCTGTTTTGTGGCGTGGAGCAGGAAGTCAAAAATCAGAATTTATCTGGAAATCGCAAGACAATTCTTCTGTAAAAGCAACTTATCTCATAGAAGGATATTTTCAGAATATTCTGCATTATGATATTTCTGTCAAAGAAAAAGCGGAAAAATTAAAAGAATTTCTCGATAAAATCAAAGAATATTCAACATCAGATTATATTTTGCTTCCGACAGGCGGGGATCATTTAGGGCCTGTAATAGCTTTAAAAGCCCAGCTTGAAGAAATCGGGAAAATACTGAAAGATTATTCTTTTGAATCAGGCGGGATTTTTGAATATATTGATAAAACAAAAAATCTTACTAATTTGTGCGAATTCAAAGGGGAATTAAGGGATAATTCAAGAAATCCGATACTTCCGGGGACATTATCCACAAGGCTTTATTTAAAGCAGGCAAATGCGCTTTCAACATGGAAATTGTCAAAGCTGGCAGAGCCTTTTTATGCTTTTGTCCGGTCGGCAAAACTCGTTGCGTCAAGAAACAACGAGCTTGAATATGCATGGAAAATGCTTCTTAAAAATCATCCGCACGACAGTATTTGCGGATGCAGTATAGATCAGGTTCATGATGAAATGATACCGAGATTCGCTCAGGCAGACCAAATTTCTGACGGGTTGATTTTAAGAGGACAAAATGCCGTTTCGCAGCTTGTGAAAAAAGATTCTATATGGGTTTATAATGCTTCTGATTATGACTTCAGCGGAGTTATAAGTATTAAAACAAAAGATAATTTGCCAAAAAATCTGAAAAAACAGTTCATAAAATCCGTTCGTGAGTTTCCTAAAGAAATTCTTCTTGATACCCAAAGACCGCCGTTTTCGGAGGATATAGAGGAGTTTAAAGAATATCTGGTTTATGTGGAAAATATTGCGCCTCATTCTATAAATACAGTCAATGAAAATTATAAATACTCAAAATTGCCTGATAACATTGAAATTGAAAATAATTTTATCAAATCTTCACGCATAAAAATTGATATAAATGTTGACGGAACTGTAAAATTAACAGATTTTGAGTTGAATAAAACTTTTGAGGGACTGCATTATTTTTATGATAGGGCAGATATAGGTGATACTTACAACTATTCACCTTTAGAAAATGATAACCCTTTAAAATCAAAGTTTATCAAGACTGAAGTCATAGAAAAAGGCAAATTAAGAAGTACTTTAAGAGTATATTACGAGCTTGATATTCCTGCTTATTTTGACGAAATTAAAAATTCCAGAAGCAAGGAATCTCATAAAACTGTTATAACCACTGATATTTCCATTAAGGTCGGATCTAAACGGGTAGAATTCAAAACAAGCTGGGAAAATAAATCAAAAGACCATATTTTGCAGATTAAGTTTGCTTTCAATGAAAATATTACAGAAACTTTTGCGGAGAATACTTTCGGGATTATAAAACGGGACTTTGATGCTGATTATAGCCTTAAAAAATTAATTCCTGCTTCAAAAGGCGTTGAATTAAAAACAAATACTGCTCCAATGCAGAGATTTGTTTGGACAGACGGATTAGGGATTATCACAGAAGGACTTTCCGAGTACGGTGTGAGCCAAAATGAGCTTTATGTAACGATTTTAAGAGCTGTCGGTAAACTGTCAAAACTTTCTATGAATACAAGAAATTTTCCTGCCGGTCCTCCTTTAGAGGCAACAGGAGCGCAATGTTTGGGAAACCAAACCGTAAAATATGCGATTTGCTGTGCAGAAAATCCTGTTGAATTATTCAAAGAATCTGACGAGTTTTTCGGAAATATTATTGCTGATGTTGGAAATAGCAAAAAGGATAATAATTATAAATTAACTTTCTTTTCAATAAACAACCAAAATATTTATAGTTACGCGATAAAACTGCCTGAAAAGGGCGAGGGTATAATTTTGAGGCTTGTGAATTTGTCGGACGAAGAGCAAAAAATTTCTTTATCAACGGGTTTAGACTTTTCTTCTTATGCAGAAGTAAACGGAATGGAAGAAAAGCTTTCTAAACAGTTTGGCTTTGAACAAGAGCTGGTGTTCAAGCCTTATGAATTAAAAAATATACATTTTGAAAAGGAAAAATAATTATGATTTCCGAAAAAAACAAAAAAGTCCTGATAACAGACTTTGACGGGACGGTAATAAAAAAAGATTTTTTCTGGTATATAATCGAAAAACTTATGACAGAAGAAGATGCTTTGCCATGGAAAGATTATCAGGCAGGAAAAATCACGCATTTTGAAGCTTTAAACAGGATTTTCGCTAAAATTCATATTAGTGAGGAAGAACTTCACAAAATTATTCTTGAACTTCCTGTTGAAGAATGTTTTCCGGAACTGGTCGGCTTTTGTAACAATAATGATATTGATATTTATATAGTAAGTGCCGGTGCGGATTATTATATAAACGTAATTTTAGACTTTTTAGGAATTAAAAACTCGGTGAAGCTGATAGCTAACGAAAGTACTTATTCCAAAAAAGACGGGCTCCAGATGGTAAAGCTGACTGAGGATTCCATTTTCTATTCAGAAAACTACGGTATAGATAAAGAAGCCGTTATGAAATTTATGAAAAACAGGTATGAGTTAACTGTTTTTGCAGGAGACGGCACTCCTGATTACAATGCAGCACTTTGGGCAGATGTTGTTTTTGCCAGAGGGACACTGCTTGAGCTTTGTAAGCAACATAATATTGACTGCATAAAACTTGATTCTTATTGCCAGATATTTGATTATTTGAAAAAAGATTATTAATTTATATCAAAATTATCTTTCATATTATAATTATTCTTAAAGTTCAATTAAGGGTAAATAATATGACTGAACCGAAAATTGGAATATATGGCAGCGAAAAATTAAATGGCGGCGTTTATAACATGCTTGCAAGTTTTAATAAGGGTCTACATGATGCATTTAAGGCAAAATTTTATGATGTTGAATATATGTATAAATATCATGAAGATAAAATATTACCTGATTTGAGTATAGCCTTTAATGGCAGTGGCGCAGATTTTTGGGAGTTTTATCTTAACAAAGGAATTCCTCATATTATGTGGGCTGTAGACTCAATTTTTATGCATATTTATGCGGCAAAATTGTCCATGAAATTCCCTAATTTCATATTCGCGTGCGTTTCTACTTCAGACATAAAAGCTATTAATCATTTTATGCCCAATTTACCGTTTCTATATCTACCTCATGCTGTAGATACTGATTTTTGGCTGCCCGATAACTCAGAAAAAGAGCATGATATAGTTTTTCTTTCTACATTGCAAGATTTTGAAGAAAAAATAAATAATTTCAGACAAAATTGGGATAAAAAAAGATTTGATCAATTTATGACAATTTATGAATATGCGCTGCAAAATCCTGACAAATCTTTTTGGGATATTTATAATTATTTTGCGATTATTTTTAATTTTGATATGCTTGACTTAAATGCGTATTATCAGATGTTTAACAGTCTTTGTTACACTGTGACATACACGAGAAGGGTTCATCTTATTAATAAATTGAAAGATTTTAATGTCAAGGTTTGGGGTTCTCCGGTGTGGGAAAAATATATTTCCGGAAATGTTCAATATATGGGAGCTGCTGATATAAAAGATTCATTAAAAATAGTACCTAAATCAAAAATTGTACTGCATCTTCAGCCCATGCAAATATTAGATGGACTTCATGAGCGAATATTAAATGCAACTTCAGCTAATTCTTTTATACTTACAGATAATAATGATGTTATAAAACAGTCTTTTGGCGATACGCTCGGCTATTATAACGGTTATACCTTTGACAACCTTCCTGAAACCGTTAATTATTATTTGAATAATAATGCAATAAGAGAAGAAAAATCCAATCAGTCAAGAAAAATTACATTACAAAATCATACATGGCGCAACAGAGTGACAGAGATTTTTGATATTATTAATGCTGTGAATGATATAAATGAGTGATTGGAAGGCTAAATGATTAAATTTCAGCAAAAACAGATATTTATCCCTTCCATACTTAAAATTGGCAAAGGCGAACTTTCTAATTTAGGTAATTATCTTAAAGAAGAAAGTTTTATGAATATTGCATGCTTTTTTAGTGCGGGAATTGAGGAACTTTTTGGCGAGAAAATCTTTCAAAGCCTTGATTCTAACGAAATAAAAATTCATCACAAAGATATAATAGAAGAGATTCATATAGAAAATATAATCCATACAGCGTTTAAAATCCCTAAAAACGTTGATGCTCTTGTCGGAATAGGCGGAGGAAAAGCTCTTGATTATTCTAAATACTGCGCTTTTGTTTTAGATTTGCCTTTTATAAGCATTCCTACTTCAACTTCTAATGACGGGTTTTGCAGTCCCAATTCTTCACTTCTGGTAGAAAACAAAAGAAAATCAGTTAAAGCTAAAATTCCTTACGGTGTAATTGTTGATATAGAAGTATTGCAAACAAGCCCTGAATCCTGTATATATTCAGGGATAGGCGATTTAATTTCAAAAATTACAGCAGGCTTCGACTGGAAAGAAGCTTCGCATCTTGGAAAAGATTATTTTAGCGATTTTTCTTATCTTATTGCGAATAATACGATTACAGATATTGTAAACTATCAAAATATCGACATTAAAAATACAGAATTTCTTTATCATCTTGCTAATTCTCTTTTAATGAACGGTGTTTCTATGGAAATAGCCGGTTCAAGCAGACCTGCCAGCGGAAGTGAGCATTTGATTTCGCATGCTTATGATGAAATCTCTAAAAAGCCTTCCATGCACGGTATTCAGGTCGGTATAGCTACTTATGTTTGTAGTTATCTCCAAAATAATCAGTTTGATGTGGTAAAAAACTTTCTTGAAATTACGGGATTTTTTGATTACGTTTCAAAATTTCCCTTGAATAAAGAAGAATTTGTTCAGGCAATAAAGCTTGCGCCGACAATTAAAGAAAATTTTTATACGGTTTTGTCGGTTTCCGGCAATGTAGAAAAAGCTATAAACTTTGTAAACACAGATGAAATCATGTTGAAAACACTCAAATAATAATATTTTTTGTTTAACTATACTTTTTTAAATAAGTATAGTTAAACCATTATTTACACCCCTATTCTGTTGAGTGAGGTTGCCGGAGAAGGAAGAATAAACTTAAACTTTATCCGATAAGTTTTTTAACCGCTTCTAAAACTCTTTGAGGCTGGAATGGTTTTACAATAAAATCTTTTGCTCCGGATTGAATGGATTCAATAACCATGGCTTGTTGTCCCATTGCTGAACACATAACAACTTTTGCAGCAGGATCAGAGTCCATGATTTTTTTTAATGCGGTAATTCCATCGCATACGGGCATAGTGATGTCCATGGTTACAAGATCAGGCTTAAATTGATTGTATTTTTCAAAAGCATCATTGCCGTTTACTGCTTCTCCGACTATTTCATATCCGCCTTTTGTCAATATATCTTTAAGCATCATTCTCATAAATGCGGCATCATCAGTGATTAGTACTTTAGGCATATATATTTATCCTCCTATAATTCAACTTCATTTTGACCAATTAATTTTACAGAAAATGATCCTGTCTGTATATCAAGCTTAAATGTTCTGCCTTTGTTACCGCCTGTATCAGCCTTTATTAATTCCAATCCTTCTTTGGATAGGGCTGCTTTTACCGCGATTGTATTTCTAAAACCTATATTCAAGATATTAGAGCCTTGTTGCAAATTAAACATTTGAGCTCCGCCTGCGATTTTTATTACAAGTTTGTTTTTATTCGCACCCATAGAAAACAATTTTTTTAATATTTCCGGAACAGCTGTATCTGCGTATTTTCCTTGATTTTCACTTTCTTTTAATGTTTTTGTACTGTCAGGAAGAACAATATGAGCCATTCCCCCTATTTTTGAAGAGGGATCATAGATTGCCAGTCCTATACATGAGCCCAAACTGGGTGCTACAAGTATAGTTCCCGGTTTTGATGATACTTCTATTTGACTCATTCCAATATTTATCACGTTACTCATTATCTATTTTCTAACCAACTCAATTCATATTTGCCATTAATAAATCAATTTCCGTACTTAAATCTACCATATCAGAAATTAATGACTCAATGCCAACAGAATTCAAATCTATTCCGATATTTTCCAGAGAACTTAAATTTAGGCTATGCATCATTCCATCATTTCCGAGCCCTATTCCAAGCATCATTGCGATAGAATCAGCCACATGTATAATATTTATAAGGTGTTTATCCAAGCAGGAGTTTTGGGCGCTATTGGGGTTATGATGAAACTCGATAGTTTCTTCCAGTACTTTTGGAAAATTCCATTTTGCTGCAATTTTAGCACCAACCTGCGAATGATTATATCCCAAAATTTTCTCTTCTGCCTCAGAAAAACCTGTATTTTCGGAATTAACAAGATTTACAATATTGTTGTACTCTTCTTTTACGTATTCATGTATAATTAGTTTGCCTATATCTCGTAATAAACCAGCTGTAAAAGCCAGTTCAGGGTCTTTATACCCTGATATTTCGGCAAGATATTTTGAATACACTGCACATGCGATGGAATTTCTCCATAATTCTCCTTTTGCAAGATCATAACCATCAATAGGTTTATTAAAAGAGCCTTTTGAAACTACAACAAATACCAGACTTTTTAATGTTTTAAATCCGAGTCTTGTTATTGCATCGTTTACAGTTACAATTTTTCTTGAAAAACCGAATTGCGCTGAATTACAGAGTTTTAAAAGCTGTACGGTAAAAGATTGATCAGCACCAATAATTCTGGAAAGCTCTGCAATGTTTACATTTAAGTTGTCAAGCATTTTAGCAACTTTTATTGCGATATGAAAGTTGCTGGGAATTGCATCAACACGATTCAATAATTTATTTATATTAATTGTGGTCATTGACTAATCCTTTTAGAAGTAGAACTAAGCAGCATTTTGAGCTTTTTTTATTACTTCCGTTACTTTTACAAAAGCTTCTATCTTTTTTTCTTCATCATTAATTGCCATGAATTTTTCTGAATTTATAAGTATTAATAGCCTGTTATTGTATTTGCCTATTCCGCAGAATATTTCGGCATTTTCGGCAAGATCAATCGGAGTCGGCTCTATTTCGCTGATATTCAGGTTAATCACTTCATTTACGTTGTCAACTATAAGACCTGTTGTTTCGCTTTCGACTTCCAAAATCATGATTCTTTTATCAATTAAGGAATTATCCTGTTTGTCTTTTAACAAAAACTTCTTTTTTCCGTCTATAACAGGAATTATATTGCCTCTTAAATTAATAACACCTTCCACATAGAGAGGCGATTTCGGTATTCTGGTAGCTTTTTGGGGCATTATTATTTCCTGAACACAGCTTATTGGAACGGCATACTCTTCACTACCAAGTTTAAAGATTATAACTTGTATTTCTTTTTGTCCTGATTTTATTAAATCCTCAAGCATTAAAGACTCCTAAATTAAATTATTGATGTTTAATATCAATGCTACTTCGCCGTTTCCAAGAGTTGTTGCTCCCGAAATATAGTGTTCTGAACATAATTTTTTGTTTATTGGCTTAATAACGACTTCCTGTTGTCCAACAAGTTCTGTTACAGATATGCCGATATATTTTTCCTGACTTTTTACGATTACTACAGTAATAGGTTTTTCAGCATCATCGATATAACCCGGTGTTTCAAGAAATTCCGGCATTCTTAAAAGCGGAATAGTTTTTTCTCTTACAGTTATAACTTCTTTATTTTGAATTTTTTTAACTTGATCTGCTGTTATGTCAATTACTTCGTTAATGCAGTTAAGAGGCATAGCGTAGATTTCTTCGCCGATTTTTATAATTAAAGCCTGTATAATTGCCATTGTAGAAGGTAAAGTTATTGTAACAACAGTCCCTTTATCTATTTTTGAGCTTATATTTACTGTTCCTCCAAGCGAAATAACTTTTGATTTAACCACGTCCATTCCAACACCGCGTCCTGATAAATCAGTTGCTACTTCTACCGTAGAAAAACCGGGCTTTAACACCAAATCAAAAATAGCGCTTTCGTCTAAAGATCGTGCGGCTTCTTCCGTGATAAATCCTTTAGAGATCGCCTTCCTTTTGATATTGTCAGGGTCTATTCCCCGTCCGTCATCAATAACTTTTATTAAAATATTATCGCCTTCGTTTAAAGCGTGCAGTTCGATAGTTCCTTTGGCTAATTTGCCCTTTTTAATACGTTCTTCAGGGGTTTCAAGACCATGATCAAGTGAATTTCTAATTAAATGAACTAAAGGGTCGCCTATTTCATCAACAACAGCACGATCAATTTCTATTTCTTTACCTTTTATTACAAGATTAACTTCTTTTTTTAGGTTTTTAGCAATGTCTCTTACAAGGCGGGGGAATCTGTTAAATACTTGATCTACCTGAACCATCCTAAGTTTCATCACAATTTCTTGAATTTCGCCGGTAATATTTTCCATAAACCCTACAGAATTTATCAGGTCATTGCTTTCAAGATCTTTTGATAATTCAAATATTCTTGTTTTATTGATTACAAGCTCCCCTACAAGATTCATAAGCTTATCCAGCCTGCTTGCATTTACTCTGATGGTTTGATTAACAACTTTAGAAATTGCTTTTTGTTCTTGAATATCTTCAGGCTTTGTTTCTTCTGATTGCTTAATTTCTGTAGTTGTTCCTGGGGCATCGTCTTTTGTAGCTGTATCTGTTTTTGTTAAATTTGTAATATCAGCGACATCAGCCTCTGCTATTTCTGATATATCTTTTATTTTCTCTTTTATTTGCTCATTAGGCTCATTGGTAATAAATACAGCCTTGACTACATGGTTGAAATCTTTTGTTTGTAAGAATACGCCTGATTCTATTTCTTCAACGCAAGGAATGTACTTTACAATTTCTCCCATATTTTCAAGAAGAGAATTTATCATATAGCTTCTTACGCCGGGAAGAACACAATCATTTGAGATGTATACTGTTATTTCTTTGATTGTTAGGCCTTGATTAAGTGCCGCATTAATTACTGTTTGTTCGTATTCATTAAATTCAAGTTTTTGGCATGCCGAAGTGTCAGGGGCAGCAGATTCTTTGTTGCTGATTACAGCCTGTAAATCTTTTACAAGTTGATTTATGGAAACATCTTCATTTTCTGAACCTTTGTCGACAATGTTGTCGACAAGTCCTTCCAGTTTGTCAAGACAACTGAAAAGAAGATCAACAACCTTGCTGTCAGCCTGTTTTTTGCCACTTCTTAAAGGTTCGAGAAGATTTTCCATATTATGGGTTAAATCAGATGTATAGTTAAAGCCCATTGTCTTTGCCATACCTTTAAAGGTATGTGCAACCCTGAATATTTCATTTAGAACTTCTGTATTTTCAGGTTCTTTTTCTAATTTTAATAGATTTCCATTTAAAATTTGCAGGTTTTCTTTGGATTCATCAATAAATAATCCTAAATATTGCTCTAAACTCAATTTATACCTCTATAACTATTACTTTTACCAGCTACACAAAGAAACTAAATACTTATTATTAATATAAGCTCATAAGTTTATTATACTAGTTTTTTTTATATCATCAAATAAAACTAATAATATTTTAACTTTTCGTTTTTATTTAACTCCAATTGCCAATTAATTTTCTTATTGTCATGTTGAGCAAAGCGAAACAGCTTTCCCTTTTGGGTTTTAAGCTTAAAAAGCTTTTTTGAACAGATTCTTCGGATTTATAGTCCTCAGAATGACAAGACATATATTCATGTGGAGTTTGAGTATCTGGCAATTCACGTTAAATAATTAAATCATTCCAGACTTCTATAGTTCGTGAGTTTATTGCAAGTTTTCTGTCAAGCAGGCTTCTTATTGTCAAATCGACTGTTACAAGAATTGTTTTGTCTATGTCGTTTGTTTGTTGAAGAATTTTTGCGATTTTATTTCTGTACTCAGGCGGTCTTGTTCTTTTTTCCAATTTATCAGACAAATAGACGATTTTTTCAAGGAGGCTCATCGCTGTTCTGCCTGTTGTGTGGTACATTATGGCGTTTAAGATGTCTTTGTCTTCTATTCCCAGCTCTTTTTGTGCCAGATAAGCCCCTGCAAAGGCGTGTAATATTTTATGGTTATTTTTTACATCGTCTTTTATGGGGAAATTATTCTCATTAACGATTTGCACAAGTTCTTTGTACTCAAAGCATTTTGCGTTGTCATGGATAAGTGCTGCAAGTGCTGCTTTTTCTTCATCCGCACCAAATCTGGCAGCAAGTTCTCTTGCGGTTTCTTCAGCTCCAAGAGAATGCAGATATCTTTCTTCATCACATTCCAGTTTGTTTTTTATCCATTCTCTTATGTCTATCGGATTATTTGTCATTTTTAACTTCCTTAATCGCAATAAAGCCTGTTTTTTTCAATATAGCTTTCCACTTCATTTGTTACAAGGTGTTTTACGGATTTTTTTTCTTTAACCCGCTGTCTTATAAAGGAAGAAGAAATATCGATTCTCGGAGCTTCCACAAATTTATAGCTGAAATCTTTCAAACTTAAATTATTTATAATTTCTTCTATATCTTTGCTTTTTGGTCGGGCAAGAACGATAAAATTAATTAATTTCGCCAGTTCTTCGTATTTATACCAGCTTTCTATATTATTAAAGGCATCAGCTCCTATAATAAAATTAATTTTGCTTTTTATTTCAGAATTTTGTCTGTAAAGTTCTTGAATTGTGTTGAAAGTATACGAAATTCCCTGAAGTTTCAGCTCAATATCAGAAACTTCAAAATGCGGATTGGTTTCAATAGCCAGTTTAACCATATTTAAGCGATGTGCGGCACCTGCTAAGTCAGAATCTCTATGTGGAGGAATAAATGACGGAATGAACAGAATTTTATCGGCATTTAGTTCAGTGCGGACTGATTCCGCAATTATGAGATGCGCAATATGAATCGGGTTAAAAGTTCCTGCAAATACAGTTAAATTCATTTATTATCCTTATTTCTTTGTCATAAAATTGCGAGGAAGAGCAAAATTGTTATATCACAAATTGACTTTAGGCTCTATTGGATAGATTATCACGCCGCTTTGCTTCTCAAGATGACAATGCGCAAATTAAACAGGTGTTTTTACAAGATCCATGAATATATTAAAAAATTTTGCTGCCGATTTTCTGTAATCTTCGCGGTTTGCGTCGCCGTTAATGATAATATCAGCATTTTTCACAGTCGGCTTAATGTGAATTTTTGTTTTCTCCATTATGCTCGCAAAGGCTTTTTCGGCCTGTTCGCCTTTAAAATCTCTTTCTGCTGCTCTTCTGAACCATCTTTCTCTTTGGGCTTCCGGTGAAACATTTACATACAAGCAAATATCAAAAATATTTTTAATTTTTTCATTTAAATTAAAAATACCCTCTGAAACAATTATAGGGTTTGTTTTGCAGAGGATATGGTTATCGAGTCTTATAGCTGTTCCATCCAGAAAATATTTAGGGGTCATAGCGTCATGTCCGCAGATAAGTTTTTCGATATGAGTTTTCAAAAGCTCAAGATCAACTGCACTGGGCGCATCAAGATCATAATTTTCAACAAATTTAGCTATTCCGCCGGCCGCTTTAACTTCTTTTGACCTGTCATAGTAATAATTATCGGCATTAACTTTAGTAATGTTTTCTTCAATCCCCATTCCGGCATGGATAGAATTAACAGAATCAACCAGATCGTAGACAAAACTGGATTTCCCGCTTGCTGTTTCTCCGGCAACACCTATTGCAACAGGTCTTTTTGCCAGACCGCTCAGAAAATATGTAAGTTTTATAATGGCTCTTGAATTTATTGATAATATTACCGGTTGTTCTAATTCTCTGTCTTCTTTTAAAAAATTTAAAATTCTGTTTTCGATAAGTTCTAGAATCTCAAAATCTGTATATTTAACGCCAAAGCTTAAGTCTGCGGATTTTGGCTGAATTAAATTTGTAACAGAACTAATCATTAAATTCTCTCTTTAAACTGCCTTAATACATTTTTCTAATATGTATAATACTTCTGAAAAATAAAAATTGATATTTTAGCTGAAAATTAGCTGATAAAATTTACACATTAAAGTAAAAAACAGCCCAAAGACCTTTATTGCATTGAATTTAAACCTATTTATAATTCTTAATAATTATTAATCTATTGTCACTTATATAATTATCTTGAAGGGTTTAGTCTTGTGATTTATAATTTTAATATATTACAATATTTATAAGGAAAATAGCTTTGCATGGCATTTTAAATTCAACAATAGTAACTTTTCTCGCCCTGTTTTTTACGATAGATGTTATAGGAACTACCCCTGTATTTGTTTCTTTAACAAGTAATGCCAACATTGCTTTCAGAAAAAAAATGGCAATTAAAGGCGTTATCATTGCTTTTTTTATATTATTTTTCTTTGCATTGTCAGGTACAGGCGTTTTAAATATTTTAGGCATAAGTTTACCTGCTTTTCGCATAGCAGGTGGAATTTTACTTTTAATTTTGTCTATAGATATGGTACTGGCAAAACCATCCTCGGGAATCAGATCTGAAACTGTCGAAGAGAGAGAAGAATCGATGGGGAAAAATGATATTTCGGTTTTTCCTCTTGCTATTCCTTTATTATCCGGGCCTGCTGCAATCACTATGGTTATTCTGTTTATGAAGCAGGCAGAAGGTGATTTGATTCATCAAGCAATTATTTTGTCAGCTCTTTTTGCCAATATGGTTATATGCTGGATTATTTTAACTTTTTCCGCATCCATAAGCCGGTTGTTAGGAAAAACAGGAATTAACGTTTTAAACAGAATTTTCGGAATTTTGTTAACGGCTCTTGCATGCCAGTTCTTTATAGATGGAATGCTAGAGGCTTTTTTTAAGCACTAAATAACTCGAATTGTTAATTAAATTTATGCGTCATTGCTAGGAGAGGATTTAGACTCGACGCGGCAATCCATTTTGTTTTTTAAGACCAATGCACGTCTAATTTGTGATAAAATATAGTCATATCAATATTAAAGGGGCGAAAATGACTACATTTTTCATGCTGGGTGTAAGCGAAAAAATTAAAAATAATAAAATAATTGCAGTAAACAAATTAATAAATTGGAACAGATGTTTAAATCATTTAAGAAAAATTCATAAAAGCGATGAAAGCCTAATGGGCGGTCAGGTTCCGTACGATAGATTAAAAATGTTCAAATCCATACTTTTACAACAATGGCACAGTTTAAGCGATGAGCAACTGGTTGAAGCTCTTAGCGTCAGAGTTGATTTTATGGCATTTACAGGCTTTGAACTAGCGGATGAATTGCCCAATGCTTCAACTTTTTGCAGATTTAGAAATAAATTAATCGAAAGAAATATTGAAAAAAGATTGTTTAAAGCAGGAGTTACGCAGCATAAGTTAAAGTCTTGTTGTCATTGAATTTTATAGTACAA